>JAZUPS010000094.1:0-21553 GCA_045605305.1 Victivallaceae bacterium | reverse complement strand
CCCCATCGTGCAGGGTTTGGCGGAAATGGGCTTTGAATTGATCTCCACCGAAGGGACCGGAAAATTCCTGGATGAACACGGTATCAAGCACGGCAACGTCTGCAAACTCAATGAGGGCAGACCCAATGTCGCCGACCTGATCCGCAACCGGGAAGTGGCTCTGATCATCAATACGCCGATGGATAAGTTGAGCAAAATCGATGACAGCTGCATCCGCATGATGGCGATCCAGTACAAGATCCCCTATATGACCACCATGGCGGCTGCCCGTGCCACTGAAACCGGTATCCGCGAAGCGCGTCAGGGCAATCCGGTGCTGAAGTCGCTTCAGGAATACCTGGCAGATTAAGTAAGAGGTGCCTATGACAACTGCGGTAGTAATTTTATCGGTGCTGTTGGTGATCGCTGTGGTCGCCGCGGCATCGTTCTACCGCAAAGCCGATGAATTGCGCATGGACTTGACCGGCGCAACTCTCGGCAGGGCAGAAATTTCCAACTTTCTTTCCCGCTTTTCAGCCAACATCAACTGCGAAGACGGTCTGGATGGTGCTTTGCACTCATCCGCCTGTTATGTGCGCGAACAGATCGAAGCGGGTTCCGTGGCGATCTACGGTTTGGCTGATCAGAAACTTACGGTATTGGCAGTTTGCGGTGAGTACCCCTTGTGTTCCAGCGGTCAAACCGGTTTGCCCAATCAGAAACTGCTGGAAGAACTGCGGGGAGAAGTAATCACTCCCGGAGAAGGATTTATCGGTTCGATCGCCAACTCCCGCCACGGTGAACAGGTACAGCTGGGCAGTATCGATGAGCGTTTTTCCTGTTACCCGACGTGGAAATCTCTCGGCAGTATCATGGCGGTGCCGCTGATCAAAGACGGTATCGTTTACGGGGTGATCTGCGCCGTGGATAACCTGATGCTGGAGGGGAAACCCTTTTCCACCGCCCAGTATAACCGCTTGAAATCTCTGGCATCTCAGGTGCAGATGGTTTATCAGCTGGTGCAGGTTTACGGGGAGATCAGCCGCCGGGAGCGGATAGATCAGGAGCTGGCATTTGTCCGGCAGTTCCAGACCTCACTGCTGCCGCCATCGACGGTTTCGATGGATGATTTTTATGTTTGCGCCCGCACGACCAGTGCCAAAGAGGTCAACGGTGACTTTTTTGACATGGTGAAGATTGATGATGACCGGATGCTGGTGATGATCGGTGATGCCTGCGGCAAAGGTATGCCCGCCTGTATACTTGCCTCCATGACCCGCAGTTTTGCCCGGGCAATGGCGGCGGAATTCACCACATTGACCAAATTTCTCCGGGATGTCAATGCCAATTTGAACCGGGATTCCGATGCCGACCGTTTTATTACCATGGGGTGCTGTCTGATCGACAAAAAGCGGGCGTTGATCGAGTTCGGCAGAGCCGGACACACCGATTTGATCATGCATGTTCACGACCATTTGCGGCGCTTTTCTCCCCGGGGAACGGCGCTGGGAATGCTGCCGGATGAGGATGCGGAGTTTGAAACGCTCTGTCTGAGCATTGACCACAGTTCGACTTTGATGCTCTTTTCCGATGGATTGAGTGAAGCGCTCAGCCACGATCACCGGGAGTTTGGAGTTGAGCGTCTGGCAAAGGCGTTCCATGTCTCCTGCGACCGCAGAGAGAAGCCGACGGAGATCATCGACGATGTTATGGAAGCAGTCCATAACTTTGAGTATGAGCAGAATGACGATCAGACCATCATTCTTATCCACCGTGCCTGATGAAAGGTTCTTTTTCCGGAATGGGTTGATGCCCGGTCTTTGCGTAAAACTGTGACCGGTATTCCGCGAAGAGAGTTTTTTTTTACTCCCTGCCGTCGGCAACAGATTTTTTTATCAGCCCATACCGGAAACAGCGCGTATTTTTTTATCATCCCATACCGGATCACACCAGCAGCAAAATCGCGCCCACGCCGCAAATCATGGCGATAAGTTTGAGAATGGTGATCTTCTCTTTGAGGAAGATGACGCTCAGAATAAAGGTCAGCAGAAAACTCATCTGGGCGATGGAAAGCACGACACTGGCATTACCGGCTTTCAGCGCCAGCATCATAAAGAGCAGGATACCTGCCACCAGCACGCCGGAAAGAGCGCCGTATTTGGCGATTTGCATATCCATGCGGTAAATTTTCCGCTCTTTGAGCAGATAGTAGGCGATTCCGCTGATGATCCAGATTATTTCAATAATGAGATTTATGCCGTTGATGGAAGCGCCCTGCATCGGAGCGTACTTGCTGGATAATCCCAATCCGGCACGGAAAACTGCGGCAGTTATCACGATGATCATGGGCAAAAGGGTGCGGGCGGGAACTTTTTCAACCTTGTCAGCCCCTTTTGCTCCGGGCAGAAATGCCAGCACCGCCAGAATTGCCAGAGCGATTCCGATGAATTGGGTCAGCTCCAGTTTTTCATTGAAAAAGACCATCGAAAGCGGCACGACCAGCGCCAGATTGAGGCGGTAGACGGTCGAACAGATACCGGCACTCAAATGGGTCATGCTTTCGATCAGCAGAATATTTCCCACGGCGGAAAAGATCCCGCAGATTACCCCCCAGAGCAGCGTCATCTGCCAGTTTGCACCCATTTTATCCGGCAGAAAAAGGAAGCAGAGCGTACCGACTGCGCCCACAGCGGCGACAAAAAGTCCCCGGGAACGCTCCTTGCGGGCAAAAAATTTGAAAACCAGATCGTTGACAGATGAACATGCCAGACAGCAAAAGGTATACAACAACATCGTACTCATGAATATAATTTCTCCGGTCAGGATTTTTTTGAAGAATTTGAGAATAACTTCATTTAATGTACCATTTCGGAGCTTTTTTTTCAAGTCAGCTTGTAAAAAAAGCCGGGGTGCTGTATCTTATACACAGGAATAGAGAGATAACCTGAGGTAATTTCAAAAGTTCTCAAAAATTCTTGAAAATTCCCGTTGCGATCTGAAAGCGGAGCGTTTTCGGGTGTTACCGCTGTGGGTAGCACCCCTTGTCTCGGCGTAGAGTTGCGAAGCAACCGAAGCCGGATCAAACTACCAGCTTTCATCTCATCAACGGTATTTTTTCAATCTTTTTTTGATTGACTTTTGCAATTACCTCAACCTGACAGAATAAAGGATTATATACGGATGAAAAAAATATTTACTCTGCTCATACAGTTTACCGCAGTGATGCTCTGCGCCCTTGAAATCGTTCCTGCCGGGAAAAAATATCTCTACAAAACCGGCGAAGAGATCGTTTTCAAAGTAACCTTGGATAAGAACCGTAAAGATGCCAAAGTTCAGGTCAGAGTCGCCGGAAATGCCGAACCGGATAGAAACTATACCGCCAATGCTGACAGCAATGGTCTTTTAGAAGTGCGCTGTGCCGGAGATAAACCGGGATTTATTTATGTGGAAGTGAAAAACAGCGGCTCAGTTGCCCGCGCCGGAGCCGGAGTCGAACCGGAAAAGATCGTTACCGGCAGACCATGCCCGGAAAGTTTCGATCAATATTGGCAGTCGGCAGTAAAACGCCTTTTGCTTATGCCCTTATCCTATGAGATCAAAGAGATTCCCAAGCCGCGCAAAGGATTCAAAGCCTTTGAGTTGCAGATCGGAATGGAGGGCGAAACCACCAATCTCTTTGCCGTTATGACCATGCCGGAAGATGCCCAGCCCGGCCGTCTTGCCGCAGAAGTGGTATTTCACGGCGCCGGAACGGACAAAGTTTTTCCCCTTTACCGGAATGAGACGATGGTTCTTTCGGTCAACCCCATGTCCATTAAACATGAGGGCAAGCAGAGTTCCACCATCCGGCAGAAAGATGGTCAGTTTTACCAGTATTATTACTGGGGGGTGAACGATTTGCAGAAAAATTACTTTCCCGGCATGTTCAAAAGGGCTTTCCGGGCGCTGCAGTTCATCAAATCCCAGCCCCAGTGGGATCACCGGACTTTGATCGTCCGCGGAGGCAGTCAGGGGGGCGCTCAGTCGCTGGTCGCAGCCGCACTTGACCCGCAGGTGACACTCTGCATTGCCTGTGTTCCGGCGCTCTGTGATCACGGCGGCAACGAGGCAGGAAGAGTTTCCGGCTGGCCCCGGTATTTTACCAGAGAAGAGTACAAAAATGATCCGGATAAAGCTGCCAAACTGCTGGATATGATCGACGTGGCGTTTTTCGCCCGCAATATCCGCAATCCGCAGGTGCTGGTAACTGCCGGATTCATCGACCGCACCTGTGTGGCGGATTCTGTTTACGCCGCTTACAACCTCATTCCGGCGAAAAACAAGGCGATCGCCAATGATTTTCTGACGGCGCATACCGTTTCCAAAGAAACTTCAAAACGGATAGAGAAGCTGATTACAGAACATATCCGCAAAAATCACGAAATATTCAAATAAAATCCAAATATCAGGGAGTTTGATTAAATATGCTGGAAAATCTGCATTTGACCCGTCCGCTGGCAGTTTTTGATATTGAAAGCACCGGAGTGGTTCCCCAACGCGACCGGATCGTAGAGATCGCGGTCATGAAAATCATGCCCGACGGCACCAGCCGTACCACGGTGCGCCGTCTCAATCCCGGAATGCCGATCCCTCCGGGAGCGACTGCCATTCACGGAATAACCGATGCCGATGTGGCAGATTGTCCGCTTTTTGCCGACATCGCCGATAAACTGCTGGCGTATCTGGATGATTGCGACCTTGCCGGATACAATATTCAAGGCTTCGATGTGCCGCTGTTGGAAAATGAGTTCAAACGGGTCGGGCTTGACCTGCAGACTTCCGGCAGAAAAATCGTCGATGCCTACAATATTTTCTGCAAACTTTATCCCCGCACACTGACGGCGGCATACAAATTTTTCTGCGGCAAAGATCTGGAAGGCGCTCACGGTGCCGCCGCCGATACCGCTGCCACCTTTGAGGTGCTTTTGGGTGAATTGTCCCGTCATCCGGAACTTCCCCGGGATGTGGCGGAACTGGCGGAATACTCCGACATGACCGACCCCGACGCCATCGACCGTACCCGCCGTTTCAAGTGGAACGACGGCGAAGTGATCGTCAACTTCGGTAAATACTCCGGCAGAACCTTGAAAGATATTGCCGAAAATGAACCGGGTTTTCTCCGCTGGATAATCAAGAGCGATTTCCCCGATGATGTCCGTTCCATTGCCGAAAAGGCGCTGGTGGGAATCTTCCCGGAGCGCAAAAAATGAGTCCCGATCCCCGCATCATCCAGCTTGGCAGTATGTTGGACGATCCGGATGACCGCATTGCAGTCGATCTGATCGCCCGGCTGATGCTTTTCAGCGATGATGAGCTGGGGGAACTTCCGGCGGTGATGCAGGAGAGTTCCAATCCGGCAGTCCGCCGCCGCGCCCAATGGCTGCAGCACGCGCTGAATATGCGCCGGAGACGCCGCCGTATCCGGGAATTGATGGGAAACCGCCCTTCCGGCATGGCGGTGATACAGACTTTGCTGGATCTGCATCTGCTCTGGTTCGACAAGGATTCCCCGGATGATATTGAAAGTGAAGTTGAGGAGTTTATTCAGGCGGCGCTTCCCGGTGTGACCGGTTCTCTGGATGATCTGGAACTTCAACTGCGCAAATTGACCGTTTTCCCGGAAAATGAGACCACCATCCATCCGGAAAGCTACTGTATCGGTACCGTGGTGCGTCAGCGTTCCGGGGCGGCAAGTCTGCTCTGTGCGCTTTTCGGAGCGCTGCTTCAGGAGCATGGGATAGTGCCGGTGCAGGTCGCAGGAACTTTCGGATTGATGGATAAGGAGGAAAATTTTCTCGGCGGATGCGGCAACTGGCACTTGTCGGCACTCCCGGCAAATGCGGTAAAGGTGTGGCAGATGGAAGAACTTTTGCGTTACATCGCCATGACACTCTTTTCCTGTTCGGTAAACAGTGACAGTTACCGTTATGTGATGAGTTTTGCCCAGGTGCTTAATGGAGATGAAAGTTCTCATGTGTTTGACCGTTTCCCCTTTCCGTTTACCGCGGTTAGAGAGAATTGACAGGAAATTTTAATATATATGGAGGAAAAAATAATGAGCAATATCCCTGAAATCGACTGGCAGCGCGTAGATACCCTGATCGATCTGGCTGTAAGTGAAGACCTCGGCGGCATCGGTGACACCACCACGCTGGCGTGTGTGCCGGAAAACGCCAAAAGCCGGGCAATTCTGCTGTGCAAAGAGGATGAGATGGTTCTCGCCGGAATCGCCGTGGCGGAAAGAGTTTTCAAAAAGATCGATCCCGGTCTGGAGTTTCAGGCATTGAAGCAGGATGGCGATCACTGTCTGCGGGGTGAAAAACTGGCGGTTATCAGCGGTTCGGCACGCGCCATTCTCACTGCGGAACGGACTGCGCTGAACTTCATCCAGCGCCTCTGCGGCGTGGCAACCATGTCTTACTTCTACTCCAGAGAGTTGAAAGATAGCGCCTGCACCGTGCTGGATACCCGCAAAACCACCCCCGGATACCGGAATCTGGAAAAGTATGCCGTGGCTGTCGGCGGCGCGGATAACCACCGTATCGGTCTTTATGACCGCATCATGATCAAAGACAACCACCGGGAACTTGCCGCTCTGGAAGGCGACGGCGCCATTACCCGCGCCGTTCAGCGCGCCCGTGCCGCCTATCCGGAACTGGAGATCGAAGTCGAAGCCGATACATTGGATGAGGTCGCCGAAGCCGCCGCCTGCGGTGTGGAGTATATCATGCTGGATAATATGAGCAATGACGAGATGAAAAAAGCCGTTGCCATCACCGCCGGGAGAGCCAAACTTGAAGCCTCCGGCGGCATCACCATCAAACGTCTGGCATCCATCGGGCAGGTGGGGGTGGATTATGTCTCATCCGGAGCATTGACCCATTCGGTGCGCTCTATGGATATTTCTCTGGATATAGAGGTGCTGAAATGATCGGATCATTGAGCGGCAAGCTGATCGAAAAGGATTTCAGCTCCTGTCTGCTTGATGTCAACGGCGTCGGCTACGAAGTACAGATACCCTTATCCACCTTTGACAAACTGCCGTTGGAAAACAGTCAGGTGACACTGCTTATCCATACTGCGGTAAGGGAGGATGCCATTACCCTTTTCGGTTTTGCAGGAAAAGAGGAGAAAAAACTCTTTCAGCAGCTCATCGGCGTTTCCGGTGTTGGGGGTAAACTGGCACTGAATATCCTCGGAGCCATGCCTGCCGGGAGCTTCTGCGCCGCCATTGCTTCAGGAGACGTGAAAGCGCTCTCCCGGATCAACGGCGTGGGCAAACGCACCGCCGAAAGATTGATCGTGGAGCTGAAGGACAAACTTGAGGGTCTTGACCCCGCCGCCGCACCGCCGCAGAACAGTTCTGCCGGGAGCGATGCCGCTGCCGCACTGGAACAGCTCGGTTTCCGCAAAGATGCCGTCAACAAGACCGTCAATGCCCTGCTGACGGAGCTGCCCGCGGCGGAGTGTACCACTGAAAATCTTATCCGTGCCGCACTTTTGCGGTTGAACTTCTGAGGAAATTTTATGCTCAATAACGATGCTGAACGTCAGGCAATGCTTCTGGGTCTCGGTCTGGATAATACCGATGGTCACAAACGTATCACCAAAGGTGATAACTTCTACCTCGCAGGCGGTTCGGAAGAGACCCATGAACGCATGACGGAAACGGTGATCAAATTCAATGAGAAACTTTCCCGCAAAGGCAAACATCTTCAGGAGCTTTCTCAGGAGGAGTTTACCGATATGATGCGTGAAGCGCAGGGAAAATAAGTTTCCATGATCGCCAAGGTCATTACCGACATATCCCTTGACCGGGAGTTTGATTATCTGGTACCGCCGGAGCTGGAAAAAGTTATCCGCACCGGCAGTGCCGTGGTGGTTCCTTTCGGCAAAACCACCCGTTCCGGGTATGTATTGAGTACGGCGGAAAGCAGTTCTTATGATCAGAATAAGCTCCGTTACCTTGCCGGTATCGCGCCCGACCGCGCCGCCATTCCGGAAAATCTGATCAAACTCGGCAGGTGGATGGCGGAATATTACTGCGCTTCGCAGGAACATGCCATACGCACACTGCTGCCCGCCGCCGTGCGCAGCGGCAGGGTCAAAGAAAAGTGCTGCCGCCTCTACTCCGTCAGCGACCGGCAGGAGGCGGAAAAGTACATCATCGCCCATGCCAAAGAGAGCCGTCTGGCAAAGCGGGTGCTGGTGCTGCAGATGCTTTTGCGCAAAGGGGAAGGGAGCAAGGCGGATTTTTCGGTGGAAAACGACTTTTCCGCCGCCGCATTCGATGCGCTGGTCAAGTCGGGATTGATCGCCGTCCGGGAGGTGGCAGTAACCGGAGGATTTGATTCCAAAGTGGAAACTCTGCCCGATACGCCGCTGCCGCCGACAGTGGATCAGCAAAAGGCACTTGACCAGATCGATGCCATGCTTGAAGGCAGGGAGTCCTCCCATGTGCAGCTGCTTTACGGAACCACCAACAGCGGAAAAACTGAAGTCTATTTACAGGCGATAGCCAAAGTTCTGAAGGCGGGAAAGTCGGCGATCGTACTGGTTCCGGAAATTTCCCTGACTCCCCAGACGGTGCGCCGTTTCCGCGCCCGTTTCGGCAGTCAGCTCAGCGTACTGCACAGCCGTCTTACCGACCGGGAGCGTTTCGATGAGTGGAACAGGATCAACTCCGGCAAAGTTCAAATCGCCATCGGGGCGCGTTCTGCCCTTTTTGCCCCCTTTGACAATCTGGGGCTGATTGTGGTCGATGAGGAGCATGACAGCAGTTACAAACAATCCGAATCACCCCGTTACCATGCCAGAGATGTGGCTGTGGTGCGGGGAAAACTGGAAAATGCTCTGGTGATCCTCGGTTCAGCAACTCCTGCGGCAGAATCCCTTTACAATGCCCGGCAGGGAAAGTTCCTGCTCTGCCGCATGGCGGCGCAGGTGGATAATAAACCGGCACCCATTATCCGGATCGTTGACCGGAGACTTGATCCGCCGCCGGAACCGGGAGTGAGCAATCTGCTTTCACCCATTCTGATACACGCGGTGGAGGAGCGTCTGGAACGGGCGGAACAGGCGATACTTTTTCTCAACCGCCGGGGTTATGCCCGGAGTTTGTGCTGCCCCCAGTGCGGCTTTGAGGCGCGTTGTCCGGAGTGTTCGGTGAACTACAATTACACCTACAGCCGGAGCCGGGAGGTTTTATCCTGCCATCTCTGCGGCAACGTGGTTCCGGCGCCCCATGCCTGCCCGGAGTGCGGTTTTCAGGAAATACGTTACTTCGGCAGCGGCACGGAGAAGCTGGAAAGCTGTGCCAGAGGTATCTTTTCCGGGGCGCGTATCGGGAGAATGGATTCTGATCTGATGCGTTCCGCGGAAGATTATGAGACGATTCTGGATAAGTTCCGCCGGGGAAAACTGGATATTCTGGTGGGAACTCAGATGATCGCCAAAGGATTGCACTTTCCCGGGGTGACACTGGTGGGGGTGATCAATGCGGATCTGGGACTTTCCATGCCGGACTTCCGGGCGGCGGAAAGGACATTTCAAATGCTCACGCAGGTGGCAGGTCGGGCCGGGAGGGGGGAAAAGCGGGGAGAGGTCATCTTTCAGACCTCCCGTGACAGTGAAGTTATCCAGTTTGCATCGACGCTGGATTTTGACGGATTTTCCAACTTTGACCTTGAGTTCCGGGAGATGTTGAATTATCCGCCATATTCCCGGTTGATCGCCATATTTTTCAAGGGTGAAAATGAGTCGGCGGTATCGGCATACGCCGAAGAGTTTGCCGCGAAACTGGCGCCTTATCAGCATGAAAAGATCCGCATTACCCCGCCTGCTCCGGCGCCGGTGGAAAAGATCCGCAACCAGTACCGTTACATGATGCTTATCCGGGGGAACGGGTTGAAAAATATCCGGGAGGCGATCCGGGTATTGGCACTGCATCATGCTCCGCCCAACGGAGTATCGGTAGCGGTCGATGTGGATGCCCAGAGCCTTATGTGATTTTCAAGAGCGGTTTTCCGGATCGAAAAGGGATATGCCGAGCAATTCAAACTGGGCGGCGGTATTGAGGAAGGCGGCAGTTATCCAGAATACGACCCATTTTTCCGAATATCCGCCGCGCAGCGGTTCTTCCGCAAGTTTTGCCGGACGCTGGGAGAAGTTGGTCTGTTCGATCTGTTCGCCCTGACTGCCGAATATATCGGTCAACTGTCCGCAATTTATCACCATGGGCAGAGCCAATGCCTGCCACTCCGGCTTATTCAGCGCTTTGCCGATCTTCCACAGGAGCGGGGCGCACCAGACACCGTAGACATCAAGGTGCATATTCTGAACTGAAACCGTCGTCCAACCGGCGGAGGCAAAGCCATTATCAGCCAGTCTTCCCGGCGGCATCGGAATATTCCACAGCTGCAAATAACTCAAAAACACCGCCGCGGCATGGTAAGTCGCGGTCAGATAACGGGGATCTTGACAAAGTTCCCATGCCGCGAAAAATGCGGTCATTGCCGCTGCTGCTCCCTCTTTATCTTCACATGAGGCATCCAGCGTACCGCCCCAATAGGGTTCTTTCATGGATAAGTGCCGTTCAATGCAGTGATCCGCGATCTTCAATGCACTTATCCGGTACTCTGTTTTATTCAGCAGTTTCGATGCCATAGCCAATGGAGAAACAAAAAATGCCTCATTGGTGGAAACCGGGCGCCAATTCTCACTCATCACCCGGTTGTGGAAAAATGAACAAACCTTATCCAGAAATTCAAGATAACTCTTTTTGACCGGTTTTCCCGCTTCGGTCAGAGCGGTAAGCGCCATGGCAAAGGTCTCCATGGTTTGCCCCTGAGAGACGAAGTTATACTCTTTGAAAACCCCCTCATCAATGTAGTATTCAAGGCAGAAGCCCCGTTCATCCACCGGGGATGAAACGAGGAAATCCAGATACTTTTCCGCCCGTTCCCACGGCTGGGTATCGCCGCATTTTTCCCCGATCCACGGAGCGGCAAATCCCAGAGTTTCACTGCGGCCGCACCAGCCGAAAACGATTGCCGGAGCGCCGTTTTCCGGGGTGTTGAAAAGTGATCCTGCGATTCTGCCCTGCTGATACTCCCGGGAGAGGGCGTAACGGTATTTTTTCCGGATAACTTCTCCGGCATCAATGGGCAGGCTCTTTAAAGGATGGAGTTTCAGTGCCGCTTCCACCGCCGGAATGAAACCGCTTCCCTCCCGGCAGGAGGAGACACATTGCAGCGCAAAGCGTTTTTCCACGATCAGACCGTCGGAAAGGGTCATGCCCTCTCCCGGCAGCTGTGTAAGAGTCTTCTGCCCGGTTTTGATCGCTCCGTGCTGACCGTTGCAGGAGACAAATCCGGAGTATCCGGCAAGTTCGGTGTAATCCTGTTCATACCGTACCCCGCAACTCCACCAGGTGTCGATGCGCTCTGCCTGGGGAACCGGTGAGGGAACAAAGTGGACAGCTCCGGCAATGCCATCTTTTTCTGCTGAAATAAAGGGCATGGGTATACGGTGTTCCTCAAAGAACGCCATCTCTCCGGCGATTCCATCGAGGTACGGCACACCGGGAGTTTTTCTTCCTGACGGGTTGCCGTGATAAAGCACTCCCGGCAGCAGAATATTTGCCGCTGTACGCATTTGACGGAAACGGTAAGTGAGGGTGATTTTTTTTACGCTTTTTCCGGAATAGTGCCACCGGCGGCAGATATGGAGCAAATTGTCTTTGATCTCACAGCAATCCCGGCACAGAATGACACCTTCGGGGATTTCGATCCTGCCGTATATGATCACTCCGGTGCCGACGGTTTCCCAGCGGTCGATTTTGCCGTAATGCCACTTTACCGGGAGCCGTTCCTGAAAATCCGCGGCAATGGCGAAATATTCATTTGCCGGAATGGACAATTCAGAATTTTTTCCATCGGAAAAGCACCATAACTTTTCATCCAGTGTCAATATACAACTATTATTTTCAAGCAGAACCATTTTTTACTCCGGATCATTTATCAGAGGCAATGATCCGCCGGTGGCGGCGGATTTCATTATAATATATGCGGCAAGAGAGGATATTACAAGCATTCATTCAAAAATTGCAGATTTCCCAACAGTTTGGCACTCTGCTCCTTGCGGCTGCCGAACATGGCACCGCCGCCGGACATGCCGAAGTCGGCACTGGTCAGCACGATCAGACCTTTGCCGTACCTGCGGACCAGCAAAAAGGAGAAAACTTTGCCGTCTGCCATTTTCAATGATCCGTAATTTTCCCATTTTCCTTCAACTTTCGGCAGGTATCCATTTGCCGGAGTGAGGGAATTTTTCAGGATATGGCGCAAATCATGGGGGGCATTTTGCCATTTGCCCTCTTTGACATTGAGACTTTTGCGGCGGGGATCGATTTTCCACCCCGACCAGTTGACTGCGAAATCCGCTTTGCCGAAGTAACGGTCAAGGGGCAGTTCCCCCCAGCTGGCAAAGAGCAGTAAGGCGCCTTTTTCAACTTCCGGCAGTACATTTTTCCGGAAGAACTCCGGATCAAGTTTGATCCCGCGATAGTGACGGATAATGTAAATATCCTGTTCCGGGAAAGCGGTATTCAACTCCTTTTCATTGCGGGAAGTCCGGGTCTGGAAACCGTAGTTTTCCATCAGCATTTTCATCTCATTGACATCTTTTTCCTTATGCTTGCTGAAAAACATTGTCCGGTAAACTTTTTTCAAGCCGGAAAATTGAATGACTCCGAATGCGTTGGGGTCGTGGAAAACTGCATCCGGAAAACCGGAATTGGGCAGCTCTTTGCGTACTGCACCATTGGAGCGCTTGATGGCAAAGCCCCACGCTTCATTCTTTTCCACACCCTTTTTGCCGAATGCCGCGAAGGGCAGGCGGATCTCCACTTGCCAATGATCTTTGCCGATGGTGCTTTTCACCTCCCATTGGGGATTCCATGCTTTGTTGAAGGTCATTCCCCCCAGAGCGACCGCTTCGTATTTACCGCCGGAAGCATTGACCATCAAGTGACGGTAAACCCCTTGAGTATCACCGGGAACTGCGATAAATATATCCAGTGCTTCGCCATTCCACAACTCATCGTCATGTGCCGGTGAACCGGGGATCAATTTGGTTATATCCGGGTCAAAACAAAGGGCATCGATATAGAGCGCCTGCTCATCGTAACGCATTTTAACGACGGTTTTTGCTTTCGGAGTTTTGCGGGCGGAATCGACAAATCCCGGCAGCTCCACTGCATCACCGGGATCACCGGTTTCGGGCAGCAGGATTTTGGAACTGCTCTGACTGGAAAGGTAATCCTGACGGTTCCGTTTCCACGCTTCAAAAATTTTCTTTTCCACAGCCAGATTTTCCAGAACCTGCTTTTTCCGTGCCGGATCGGTGATCTTGCCGGCTTTGACAGCGGCATCGGCAAAGAATTTGTCACACTTGGCAATGACTGACCAGTGGAGCAGTACCGGCGCTCCGGCAAGGGGAGAATTGAAAAAGTATGAGTAGTGGATCTTCATGCCGTTCCACGCTTTATCCATCAATTCATAATAGGCTTTCATTTCCGCAGCGGCATCGCCGAAAGCTGCTTCGGTAAAATCTTTGAGAATAAAGTGCATGGGAGTATCCGGATTCCACAGCAGCCGGGCATATACATAGTGGCCCATGCGGTGATGGACTCCCGGATTCAATCCCGAGGGGGAGTGCACCGCCTGGGGATTACGGTATCCCGGAGGAGTGACTTCGGTGATCGCGCCCTGCAGACCGAGTTTGGCAAAATTTTTCATCTGATCCTGAAGCATACTGGTGAAAGGCATGAACATTGCCGGGGTAAAGATGTCAAATTCATAACCGTAAACCACCAGCGGCACACCCTTTTTGCGCCATAAATCCAGCGATTTGAGCATATTGGTATTCAGCTGGCAGGAACCGAGCTTGTGGACATAACAGCGGTTGTACATGCAATACTCAATAAATGCGGTGTCGTCAAGGCGGGTTTCCGGCACTTCCAGATAGGATTGATAGGCGAGAGAGGCGGTTTTTATCCGCGGAGCTGCCGCCTTGATACCGGCGCTCAGGCGGTTGAACATATCGAACCACAAATCGGTGCGTTTTTTGGCGGAACACTTTTCACAGCGGCAGTAATTCATATTATCTGCCGGAAAGAGACTGATGATCTCCACTGCCGGGTACTCCTGGATATATTTGATGAAGCGGTCGATCATGATTTTATCGACTTCCGGATTGCTCCAGCACAGTTGATCGGGAACCCGTTTGCCATTGACCAGCGCGAAAAGTTCCGGTTTTCGGGCAAAAACGGTTTTGTCGTAAATGGCGATATTGTGGTTGCTGAACATCATGTGGAAACCCCGGGCGATCCGTTTGTCGTTCCAGTCGGCGATCCATTTTTTGCCGTTGACCGGGTTGCTGCGCATGATATTCATCCGGTTGCGGGACATGAATTGCTCCATTTCCTCATTGTAAAATGAGCCGCAGACATGGAATCCGCGGTAGGCGAAACGGGCTTTTTCGCTTATTTTCAACTCAGGAATGGTTAAAGTCGTGCGTTTGGGGATAAATTCTCCGCTTGCTCCGGGCCACACCCAGCGGACACCGCAAACTTTTTCCAGAAAGGCGTAAACCGCATAGAGCGCACTGCGGGGATTGCTCCCCGTACAACAGATTTTTCCATCTTTGGTGTAAACCTGAAATGCGTCATCCTTTGCCGTTGCTCCGGGAACTTCACCAACTTTGATCACGATGGTTTGGGCTTTGAAATCACTGCCGGAAATAATGGGCAGTTCCACGCCGCTCATGATCTTTATGGTGCGTTGAAGTTCTCCGGCAGCATTTTTCTCTGCCGGAGTGCTTTTTCCCGCTATTCCGATCTGCCAATTACTTTTGCCATTCTCAAACAGCACTTCCCCCGCTGCGGAAAGCAGGGCAAAAAACAGCACACCTGATACAAACAACCTTTTCATTTATCCACCTGTAACTTACTTGTCAAAAACTTCGGGATAAAGTTTGCTGTAACACTCTGAGCGTTTGTATTTGGAAACCTCCGATGCAGTGAAAGAATTGACATGACCGCCCAGATGCAGAACATTGTTGGAATTGGGGTGGTTTGCCTGATTCTGGGTCTCATTTGAACCGGTGTAATCCACGGTCGGGTGATCGTGCAAAATGGTGTTGTTGGGGTTGGCATCACCGCTGATGCGGAATCTTTCGGCAGAACTTTTGCCGCCGTAATAGCTGTTGAGAACATTGCCTTTTTCCATCCAGAAGTAGAGGTAACTCAAACTCTGCCAGTTTTTTACAATGGAGTCTGAGGGACACTTGAACATATAGGCATACTGCTCAAAGGCTTTCCCGTCAAAAGCCGTATCTGCCGGTACATTGCTGCCGCAGTAACCATGGTAGATCAGATTTGCCATGTGGTGCGCCCAGACGGTAGGCTTGTAGGTGTGAAAATAGTTGGCAACATAACCACTGGCATAGGGCGCAGGGATCCGGGCATCATTGTCATCAGCATACTGCATGATGCCGAGACCGATCTGCTTGAGGTTGCTGATACAACTGGCACTTCTGCCCCGTTCTCTGGCACTGTTGAGTGCGGGGAGCAGAATTGCCGCCAGAATAGCAATGATTGCAATTACGACTAAAAGTTCGATAAGGGTGAAATGATGTTTTTTTGACATGATGACCTCCATTATTTATTTGGGTTGGTGTTTGCAACATCTTATATCGCTTATAATATACCGAAAAGTAGCTGGCTAAAAAATATTCAAAATTGCAAAAAGATGTGAAAAATTGATGTTTTTGGGCTTTTTGCTTTGAAATTCATTAAAAAAGATGATATTTTTTGGTAAGGTTCGCGTTTTGATGCTGCAGGAATTTTCAACGGCGGAGATGAGAGATGAGTTTGCTTAAAGATGTTCCGAAAGTCTGGGGTTACAAGGAAAAGATGTGGTTTCTTGACCAGCAGTTGACTCTGCCGGCATATATTCTCGGTTCGGCGGGGATAACTTTCCCCGATCCGCGTTATCATATCATCCGCCTGCAGGGGGTGAACTATTTTGTCTTTGAGCATGTGATTTCCGGCAACGGCACTCTGCGGGTGGAAAATCAGATCTTCCATCCCCGGGCGGGGGATTGTTATATCCTGCCGCCGGATACTGCCGTGGAGTACTGGTCAAATCCGGAAGATCCCTGGCAGAAACTCTGGATAAATATCAGCGGCAATCTGCCTGCGGCACTGATCGAAAGTTACTCTCTGCAAAATACCATCCTTTTCCGCAACTGCCCGCTGCAAAAGGAGTTTGAGGATATTATGCACTTGCTTTCCTCCCCGCCGGATGATGCGGCGGATAAGCTGGCTTTCCATCTCCACTCGATCATCGCCAGTTTGAGCCGTCACCGGATGAATCTGACCTTTGAACAAAGTTCCCGCTCCGGTGTTATCCTGAGAAACTATATCCATGAGCATTGGAATGAGCATCTGACTTTGACCGATCTGGCAAAATTTATCAGCCGTACACCGGAACAGACCGTGCGGATATTCAAAAAGGAGTACGGGGTTACTCCCATGAACTATCTTCAGCAATACCGGTTGAAGTTCGCCAAACAGTATTTGCACAACACCCGCTACACTCTGCGGATGATCGCTGCTGAACTGGGCTTTTCCAATGCTTACTATTTTGCCGCATGGTTCAAAAAACTGACCGGGGTCTCTCCCGGCAGATTCCGGGATGGAAAGTAAATCAATGCGGCGGTAAAGAGGCTTACACCTCTTTTTTCATCGGCTGATCACTTGCTGTCAAGACAGAATTTCCGGAAAAATCCGGCGGCGAGCGGCGCACAGGTCTTTCCTCCCGATCTGCCGTCTTCGATCGTTACCGCCAGAGCGTAACTTTTTTCCCGGTAGTAGGTAAAGGCGATAAAATGGGTGATGTTGCGACGGTTGCTCTTTGAACCGGTCTCCGCCGTTCCGGTTTTGCCGTAAATGGTCAACCCATCAACTTTCCCCTGCCTGCCGGAACCGCCGGAGGAGTTCACCACCTGAAACATCCCCTGACGGATAATTTCCAGCTGTTCCTCGCTTACCGGCAGTTTTCCAACTGTCAGCGGCTGCGGTTCGTAACGGGTGATTCCCCTGCCATCCACCATCTTATGCACCAGCTGACCCTGCCACAGCGTACCGCCATTGGCAATGGCGGCGGTGTAAAGTGCCAGCTGCAGCGGGGTCACAGCGATTATTCCCTGACCGATGCTCAACAAAGCGGTGTCATAATTGTTCCACCTTGTTTTGTACCTTTTCAGCTTCAACTCTCTTGAGGGGAGATTTCCTGCCGCCTCCGGGATCGGCAAACCGTTTTTACTGCCGAATCCGGCGGCTTGAAACATCTCTGCCATCGGTTCCATGCCGATTTTCAGCGCATTGGTGATCATGTAGTTATTGCAGGACTTCTCCAGCGCTCTGATCATGGTCATATCGTCCCCGTAATAACGGTGCGCCGAACAGCCGATGGTGGTGTTGCCCACGGTGCTGTCACCCGGGCAGAAAATCTCTTCATCCGGATTTGCTCCCGCTTTGAGAAATGCCAGACACATCAGCGGTTTGATCGTTGACCCCGGCGGATAGATCGCCTGAAACGCCCGGTTGATCAGCGGTTTCCGGGGATCTTTCAGGAGCTGCCGGTAATATTCCGGGTCAAGTCTCGGTGAAAATTGTCCCAGATCGTGCCGGGGTGATGAAGCGGCACAGATAATATCGCCATTATCCGCATCCACCACCACCAGCGCTCCGGTATATCCTTCCAGCAGCTCTTCCGCGATCTTCTGCGCCCGGTGATTGATGGTCAATATCAGGTCGTTGCCGTTGACCGGTTCCGTTCTGCCCAGCAGTTCTTTGTGGGCGTAACCGATGTTGTTCACCTGTATCACCGCTCTGCCGGGCATGGCGCGCAAGCCGATGGATGAGAAGGTGTGATCAAAGGAGTTAAAGGTGTCAAATGCCAGTTCAATGCCGCTTTTGCCCTCAATATCGTAGGTGTAATAGCGGAAATCTTTCCGGTCGCTGGCGGTGGAGTAGTCGATCTTCCGCGTATAGCCGATAATATGGCTGGCAAGGCTGTTGCCTGGGTAATATCTCACCGGGGAAAACTGAATATCCACCCCCTCCATATCCCGGGATGCCTCCAGCGCCCGCGCCAGTTCTGCGGAGTTCAGGTCGCGGAAAACGGTCATCGGTATTCCCGGATCGTTGCGCAAATGGTTGTTGAACTCCTTTTCGCCGGGGAACTCATCCCTGCCGATAGCTCCGGCAAGGGCGGCGGCGGTGGTGTGCATGTGCCGCACCGTCTTTTTGCGCCGTCCCCGGTGCATTTCTGACGGGAAAAAGAGCAGATCGTAGGCTTGACGGTTGCCCGCCAGCAGAACGTTGTCAGCGGAATATATACATCCGCGCAACCCTGCCAGACGCACGAATCTTTCCGACTGTCTGGCAATCAGTTTCCGGTGTTCCTCGCCCCGGTGGAGCTGAAGAAAGTACAACCGGCAGACGATCACCGCAAATGCCAGAAGTATCAGCACCCCGATAATGATGATCCTGATCCGGTCATCATCCAGAATACCTCCGTCTATCCCGTCGCGGTAACGCTCCTTTTTCATTACTGCATCTCCCGCAAGCGACTGCGTGAATCGTAAATGCCGAAACGGGGCAGGTCGCTGCGCAAATTCAGCGCATCGAATACCGCCGCCAGCACAAACATGAAGAACATGCCGCCGGAAAGGTGGAAAATTATCAGACTGAATGGTTCCGGGCCCGGTATGTCGCCATGGAAAAAGATTTTTTGCACGAGGTTGAAAAAGACCGTCATAATTCCGCATACTCCGCCGGAAAGGAGCGCGGCAAAGGGTTGTTTGCGCTGAACTCTGCGGGCAGTTCCGGCGGCGGCAAAGAGGATCACTGCCGCCCACACCGTCCAGAGGGGGTAAGGCCGGTCATAAATTATATCGGTCAAAAATGCCGCACTTACCGCCGCCGCTATCCCGTATACCTGACCGAATGCCACGGCAAAACATACTGCCCCGTATAACGGCAGTCCCAGAGCCAATCCCCCGTTTCCGGCAAGCAGTTCCGGAACCATCAGCATTGCTGTAACTGCGATGGTGATAAAACTTTTCATAATTCTGCTCCCGCTTCGTTGCGGATTATTGCCACAAACCGCAGAGAGGCAAGCTGGGCAGCCGGGATCAATTCGCAGTTGTACTCCTGAAGATCACTGGAACGCATGGTGTTGACGGTGTACAATTCTCCGATCTTTATTCCGGAAGGGATACCCTGTTCAAATCCGGTGGTCACCACCAGATTGCCGTGGGTGTAATCATCCCGCACCGGGAGCATACCGAAACTTATCCGGTCACGGCTGGCAGCCGGAGCAGAGGAGGAGTTGGTAAAACCGATCTCCTTGTTGGAGTTCACCTGTCCGGAAATCCGCAAGGCGGGGTTGGCGATGGTGACAACTTTGCTGGTACGCGCCCCGACTTCGGTGACAACTCCTGCCAGAAGCAGCTTTCCTTCTGCGGAAACCTCCACCACTGCCGAACCCTTTTTCACCCCGTCACGGCTGCCCTTGCTGATGGTGAAGCCGGTGCGGAAATTCAGGGGATCGCGGAGCATGATCTCTGCCACAATAAAGTTTCTTTTACGGGAGTTGCTGATTTTCAGCATACTGCGCAGCTGACGGTTCTCTTCCATCAACTCTGCCGCCGCCTCTGCCTGCAGAGCCAGTGAACGGTTGATATTGGCAAGTTTTTCCACCTTTGCCGCAAGAGAACTTTTATCTTCCAGAAGCAGTGAGGTATCCGAAAGGCGGTTGGCGGGGGCGCTTATCCGCAGATAGGGGTAAAAAAATCCGTCGGCAAAACGGCTGACAGCGAACTTCACCACGTTGAAAACCGACGTGGCGATTATCAGCAGTGCCATGATGCAAATGGCTGCCACGGTGACTGACCGGGGCGATCTGCGCGTTTTTGCCTTGAACTTCTTCACAGTGACCGGAGCCTTTCTTTCAACAGCCGCTGGATATACTCTTCACCGTAAAGTGAACGCATCAACTCAATGTTGAATTCATAGAAAAGTTCCGCATCCGGGCGGGTGATCATTCCCCCTCCGGAAAGTTCGACGATCTGTTTGCGTTTGCGCTGATCGTTTTCATAAGCCGACAGATGGCGCATCAGCGTGCGGGGGGATAATTCGGTGAACTTCTTCTGCCCGAACTCCTCCGTATACTCCGCCCCCATCAGCGAAACGATGTTGCGCGGCGGCTTTTTCATGCCGAATGTACCGAGGAAATCTTCGATCATTTCCAGACACCTTTCCTCATCAAAGACCGGGTAGGATATCCGTCTGCCCCGGGAAAGAATACTGGGCGGAAACTCATAATTCGCCGTCAACACCGGCATGATGTTCGACGGCGGAGTAAATGCACCGCCCACATTGGTGCGGAAATGATACCAGTTGATCGACCGGGGGTCGATGTCATCAAAAAATACCACAAACCGGTGATCCTGCCGGGAGGAGAGCTGAGCGATCAGCGTTTCCCATGAATCTTCCAGCACCTCCGGGTCAGGCAGTATCACCACCGTGCCGGGGACTGACAGGGCAAAGGAGATCACCATACTGGTTTTCCCGTAACCCGGCAGACTGTTGATCAAAAGCGGCAGGCTGGTCTTGCCGGTGGAAAAATCTTTGAAGTGTTCCCCGAGTGCCAGCCGCACGCCGGGGAAACCGAAAAACTTATCCACGCTCTTTACCGATGAGGGTTCGACCGGGAAAAATGCTCCGTTGCGGTAGCCGAAAACTCTCCGGGAACGGAATGGATCGGCAGCTTTCAGCCCGGCGGCAAGTTTTTCTGTATCATCGCCGAAATCGGGTAATCCGGAAAAAAGTTTCAAAGCTCCGGGAAGCACCTGAGCTTGCTCTGCCGGGGTGAGTTTTCCGGGAATTTTCTTCAGCTCCCGGATCAGCAGAAGAGCTTTTTTCAGCAGAAATTCTGCATCGGGAGAGCTGTTTTCACCGGTAAAGTTTTCCGGCAGTATTCCCCGGGAGATCATCGCCTCAAAGAGTCCGCCGGCAAGTTTTTCCGGCATTTCAGCGGCGCTTATCTCCCGCGCCAGACAATTCAATTTATCAGCAATATCGGTGCCGTCGAGCAGATTTCCGATCTGACGCAGTATGCGGTCAGCGGTCGCTTCCGGAAAACCGGAAACTCCCGCCTGATAAAAAAGCACCCGGAATGCACCTGATACCGGCATGATAAATTACATCCTTTCCACAACGGCGTTGGCGAAGCCGGAGCAGCTCAATTCGGTGGCGCCTTCAGTAAGACGCGCCAGATCGTAGGTCATCATCCGGTCGGCAATGGCTTTGCTGATACCGGCAATCAGCAGATCTGCCGCTTCGTGCCAGTTGAGGTGGCGCAGCAGCATTTCGCCGGAAAGCGCCAGACTGCAGGGATTG
>JAZUPS010000093.1:0-30001 GCA_045605305.1 Victivallaceae bacterium | reverse complement strand
ACATGGCTACGATCCGACTTATTTGCGGAGAGTGATTTTCTCCTCCTTTTCCCCGGAACCCAATGGCAGAACCGCTTTCCCGGAATCATCGAATTTCAACTCAAAAGTTCCGGCAGAGGTTTCCACTTTGAACTCCCTTGTTTCGCTGATGTCTCCGTAAAACTCCATTACCGCCTCCTCTGCGGGACGGGCAAGGGTCATTTCCATATAACCGTTGGGGAAAATGGTGTTTCCGGCGTAACGGAAGATTTCGCCATCATTTATGGAAGAGTGAGCGGCATGCATACAGCGCTTTATCCGCCACTCATCGGTGATGCCGCCGCAGATAATGCAGTCAAAGGCATCTTTGCCGTACTTTTTCCGCATGGCGAACTCCACCGGGAACTCCTTTTGCAGCAGGTCGAAAATCGCGTAAAAGGGCTTTAAATAGGTATCCATCACATCATTGAAGCGGCGGAAAAGGTGTTGACCGAGGCCGTTGACAAAATCCTCTTTTTCGATGATCTCATCCTGCAGATCACAGCCTGCCATCAATGAGAGCTTATCCAAACCGCTTTTTACTGCCCGGTTGAGATTTTCCCCGCTCTCACAGCCATTTTCCATATCGTCAAAATAAGCACAAACGATATGGCACAATTCATAAAATGCTCTTGCGGCAACTGTGGCGTTGCGCCAAAGCTCCTGCCGCCAGTTCAATTCCGCTTCAAAGCCGGGGATCGCTTCCAGCTCATCCAGCAGCATATATCCGGCATCGGCAATGCGGATGGCTTCGGATTTTTCCTCCAGTATCGCCTCTCTGCCGGGAGTTTTATTGCCGCTTAAAATCGACCAGACTTCACAGCCGTTGGCAAGGCTGACGCCGTTTTTGAAGAGGGCAAAGATGAATCCGGCTTTGAGCATTTTCAAGGTCTTATCCGAGGGAAACTGGTGAAAAATCACGTTGCCGTCGATGAAATTGGTCTTTTTGATCAACTCAAAACCGGCTTTACCCAGCTCACAGAAATCCTTCTGCCATTGGGGAGGGAGAGTTTTTGCCAGATACTCCTGCCGGATATTTTCCGCCGTCACCGTTTCGTCATCTATCGCCCGGCTGTAAGCGTAGAGGTTGATCTCATAACAATCAAAGACCCGGTTGCCGATACGGTCAAGACGGATGGTGTAGCGGTCAACATCGGCTTTGCGTCCATTCTGCACATACATGACGATGTTGTCGATATTTTCCGCCGGAAGCACTCCTGCTCCGAGGAACTCACCCAGACAGTCGCACTCCGCTCCGAGGGTCGCTCCGGGCTGTTTGACCAGAAAAGGATTGACCGGCAGAAAGGGGTCGAAGTCATAGGGGGTGATCTTCGTTTCGATCTCAAAGGAGAACTCTTTTGCCGCCTGTGCCGCTCCGGCAAGAATATCTTCATAATCCTGAGCTATCGAACCGAAGGAGCGCAAAATGAACCTTTTTCCCCGTTTGCCCAGTTCATCGGCAAAGATCTTTACTACATGCTCCACCACTTTGCGTGGCGGATATTTGACCGGGTCGGTGCTGTGAATGACCGAATAGGTCGCTTCTGTCAGGGTCAGCACCAGACCGTCAAGTTCCGGAACTGCCGCAAAGGATGACGATATTTTGTAACGCAAAAGTTCCTCATAGGCACTGCCCAAAAGGTCAAATTCTCCATTTTTATCCAGCAAATGCGGCAAATCCTCCAAAAGTCCGTCGGGAACCATCGCCTCCCGGTGCCAGTAGTAGACCGGTTTATTTATGGAGTGGGCAATGGAGAGTATCTCCCGCAGTTTCCGGATATTTTTCCGGATACCTTCCTGATCGACCGATTTTGCCGTTGCCGGATAATCAGCATAGCCGGTCAAACCATCCATGCCCCCCAGATTGGTGTGGCAGTCGGCACAGATCTCAAAGCTGTCCACCCGGTAGTTTGCGGCTTTCTGCACCACAAGTTTCATATATTCCACATCCAGCGGAGTCGGGTGCATCAAACTCCAGGTGATTTCCGGTTTTTTACTCATTCTGCATCATCCTTGTCACTTGTTCCAACGGGGGCATCGGCGGGGAAAATTCCGACCACCATCTCCCCTTTCCAATCCTTTTTCAATGCTGCCAGCTCTTCGGCGCTGCCCCGCAGAATTTCCTCATGGAGCTTGGTCGCCTCCCGGATGACTGCCACTTTTGATTGCGGGGATAAATCTGCCAGTTCTTTCAGGGTTCTGCCGATACGGAAGGGTGATTCAAAGAAAAATCCGGTTCTGCCGTCTGCCAGAAGACGGGCAAAAAACTTGCTCCGCTTGCCGGGTTTTACCGGGGCAAAACCCCAGAAGGCGAACTTATCCACCGGCAAGCCGGAAGCTGTCACCGAAAAGGTCAGCGCCGATACTCCGGGGATCACCACCGGTTCGATGCCGGATTCCAATGCCGAGCGTACCAGCAGAAATCCCGGGTCTGCCACCGACGGCGTTCCGGCATCGGAAACCAGCGCCACGGAGTGACCGTTTTTGACAAATTCGATGAGAGAAGCCACCTTGCTGTGTTCGTTGAAGGCGTGGCAGCTCTCCAAACGGCTGTGTATATCGAAGTGCGCCAGAAGCTGCCGGGTGTGCCGGGTATCTTCGGCGGCGATAAGATCGACTGATTTCAGGGTGTTGAGCGCCCGGAGCGTTATATCTTCCAGATTGCCGATAGGGGTGCTTACCAGAAAAAGTTTACCGTCCATAAAGTTCCTTTCTGCGTGAAAATAATAATATACACATCACTTTGCCAAGATGCAAACTTGCATCAACCCTTTTACTGTGATATTTTATATAAAGAGGCAACGTTATAAACGGCAGACAGGTTTTTTATGGTCAATCTGGTGAAATTTATCGCCGCTTCAGGAGCGGCATCCCGGCGGCGGGCTGAAGAACTTATCCGCAATGGAGAAGTTTGTGTCAATGGCGCATTATGCACCGATCCCGCCCATAGAGTCGCTCCGGATGAGGTGGTTTCCCTCAATGGCAAAATCCTTTCCGCCGCCGTGAAGTTGTGGTATATCCTGTTGAATAAACCCCGTTCTTTCGTCTGCAGCAATCAGGATCGGCACGCGGAAAATCTGGCGGTCGATCTGCTGAAAAGCATTCCCGCAAGAGTGGTTTCCGCCGGAAGACTGGATAAAGACAGTCAGGGAGCGATTATCTTTTCCAATGACGGGGAATTTATCAACCGTCTCGCCCATCCCCGTTACGGAGTCTTGAAAACCTACCTCGTCCGCACCGCCGGAGCCATTCCTCCGGAAAAATTTGCCGACATCACCGCCGGGATCATGGATAAGGGCGAATTGCTCAAAGCTGAATCGATCCGGCAAATCGGCAAAAACCGCTATGAATTTATCCTCAACGAAGGGAAAAAGCGGGAGATCCGCCGCCTTACTGCCGCCTGCGGTGCGCCCACACGGGAGTTGATCCGGGTGAAAATCGGTTCTGTGAAACTTGGAACTTTGCCGGAAGGAAAGTTCCGGGAGCTTACCCCCGAAGAGGTTGCCTCCCTGAGAGGAGATGATACTCATGATCAATGACCTCCCTCATATCCCCGTAACTTTCCCGGAAAAGGAGATTTTTCTGCGATTGGAGGGCAATTTGAGCAAAACCCGCCTCCTGCCGGAAGAAAAAAGCTCCTTCCTCCTCACGGCAAAAAAAGCCTTTTCCCTCTGTCATCCTGCGGGCAGATGGGGGATTTTGCCGGTAAATGAGATTTCTGAAACCGGAATTTCACTTGCCGACGGCTCCTTTATCCCCGGTGGAGATTTTGCCCGCCGCTGTGAAAAGATCACCCATTTGTGGTTCGGCGCAGTTACTATCGGCAATATTCTTGCCGACCGCGCAAAAAAACTGGAAAGCGTCCCCATGCAGGCAATTTACGATGCTGTCGGTTCGGAAACTGCCGATGCCGCCATGGAGAGCCTTGTTATTCTGGCTAAGTCCGCCCTTTTGCACCGGAATCTCGTTCCCGATCCCCGCCGCTGGTCGCCCGGTTACGGGGATATGTCCCTTGAAACTCAGAAGTTCTTTTTTTCCGCACTGAAACTTGCGGAGTTGGATATGGTATTGAGTGATAACTTTTACATGACCCCGGAAAAATCGGTCACTGCCTTTGCCGGAGTCAGAAATTTTCAGGAGTAAATAAATGACACGCAACGAATTTCACCAGCTCTGCCGCTCAAATCTGCTCATCCTTGACGGCGCCACCGGAACCGAATTGATCAAACGCGGAATGCCATCCGGAGTTTCTCCGGAAGCGTGGATATGTGAACACCCCGAAGCCATTTGTGCCATCCACGATGCTTATATCGCCGCCGGGAGCAACATCGTTTACGCTCCCACTTTCGGCGGCAACCGCTGCAAACTGGCGGAATTCGGTCTGGACTCCCGTCAGAAAGAGATCCTTTCCCGACTGGTTTCCATCACCAAAGCCAATGCCGGGAAAAGAGCCTTCGTTTTCGGTGACATCGCTCCCACCGGTAAATTTGTCGAACCCTTCGGCGATCTTCCCTTTGAAGAGGCTGTTGCCATTTACCGGGAGTGTGCCGCCATTATGGCTGATGCCGGAGCTGACGGTTTTGCCATTGAGACCATGATGGATCTGCAGGAAACCCGCGCCGCTTTGATCGGAGTGAAAGAGGCGGCACCGGATCTGCCGGTGATCGTGACCATGACCTTTGAAGCATCCGGCAGAACTCTTACCGGATCGACTCCGGAATCCGCCCTTGCCGCTATTCAGGCTCTCGGCGCGGATGCCTTCGGGTGCAACTGCTCCACCGGTCCCCGCGAGATGGCGGCAATGGTGGCAAAAATGCGCCCATTTGCCAAAATTCCCCTTGTCGCCAAACCCAATGCCGGCTTGCCCCGGCTGGTAAACGGCAGGACTCTCTTTTCCATGTCTCCGGAGCAGTTTGCCGACTGCACCGGGGAACTGGTTTCATCCGGAGCCGCCATTCTCGGCGGATGCTGCGGCACCACCCCGGAACATATTTCTGCTCTGGCTCTGGCGGCAAAGCGCTTTTCGGTGCCGGAAAGAACCGAACTTCCCCCTCCGGCGGTCTCCTCTCTTTCTCAGCTCTGGGAGATCGGTAAAAAGTTCACCGTCATCGGGGAACGTATCAACCCCACCGGAAAAAAAGCCTTTCAAGCCGAATTGCGTGCCGGTTCTCTGGATATGGCGCTGGACTTCGCCATTCAGCAGTGTTCCGCCGGGGCGCAGGTGCTGGATGTGAATATGGGATTATCCGGGATAGATGAAAGAGCTATGATGCGTCAGGCGGTTTGTGAACTGGTCAAAACCGTTCCCGTTCCCCTCTGCATCGACTCCACCAATCCCGAAACTGTCGAAGCGGCATTGCGTATCTACCCCGGCAGAGCCATGCTCAACAGCATCTCTGCCGAAGAAAAACGGCTGAAAGAGGTTCTCCCCATTGCCGCAAAATACGGTGCATTCATCATCGCTTTGCCGCTGACCGATCAGGGTATTCCCGAAAGTGCCGCTGAAAGAATGGAAACTCTTGACCGGATAATCTCTGCCGCAGCTGTTTACGGTTACACGGTCAATGATATTTGTGTGGATGCGCTGATCATGGCGGTTTCCACCCTGCCTGCGGCGGCGGCGACGGCGCTTGAGGTTATTTCCCGCTGTTCGGCAAGGAATATCAATACCGTCTGCGGCTTATCCAATGTCAGTTTCGGTCTGCCCGACCGTCCTCTGCTCAACAGTACCTTTCTCGGCATGGCAATGGGCAGAAATCTGACTATGGCTATCGCCAATCCTCTTTTTGCGGAGATCATGAATATGGTCAAAGCCGCCGATGCTCTCAGTCAGCGGGATGAAAATATGGCTGATTACATTGCCTGCCGCACCGGAGCGGAGATCCAAAGTGCCGCTGCCGCGGAGAAACTTGCCCCCGAAACGGCGGTGAAAGAGGCGGTCATGCGCGGCAGAAAAGAGCGGATCGGCAAGCTGGTGAATGAGGCTCTTGCTTCCGGCATCACCCCGGAAAAACTGCTCAATGACACTCTGATTCCTGCCATTATCGAAGTCGGGAACCGTTATGAAAAGAAGGAGTTCTTTCTTCCCCAGCTGCTCTCTGCCGCAGATGCCATGAGTTCCGCAACTGCCATTCTTGAACCATTGATGGCAAAAGGCGGAACTGATTCCGGCAAAAAGATCCGCATGATCATTGCCACCGTCAAAAACGATATCCATGACATCGGCAAAAACATCGTCATTTCCGTACTCAAAAACAATGGAGTGGAGGTTGTCGATCTGGGTAAAAATGTCCCGCCGGAAGTGATCATTTCCCGTGCCGAAGCCGAGGGAATAAACATCATCGGATTATCCGCTTTGATGACCGATACCATGAAGTTCATGACCGAAACCGTGGAACTTGCCCGCAAACGGGGCTTGGATAAGTTGAAATTCATCGTCGGCGGCGCGGTGGTAGACAGCTTCTTTGCCGAAGAGATCGGTGCCGTATACGCCGCTGATCCGATGGAGACCCTTGCCGCCGTCCGCCGTCTGGCAGAGTGCGGCTGAGGAACCAAAAAAAACGGGACTGTGCGTGAAAACACCAGTCCCGTGATCCAAACCGGTCATTCCGGAATTTTATTCCAGCACCAGCCACGCTCCGGCAGCACCTGAGGCGGTGTTTCCGGCAAATGAGGCATCCGGGGATTTTTCCACCGCTTTGGTGAATTTTTCCGGTACTTTCACCGTTCCTTTTTCCGCAAAGTGCAGATAGAGCAGTTCTTTGCCCTTTTCCATCACCGTGTAACTGGCGGGGGCGGCTTTGCCGTATTTTTCCGGGGCAAAAAGTTTCCGGTAGCCGGAAAGTTCCACCACCGTTCCCTTTTTCATCACCACTCCGCCGGTGGATTGGTGGATGTAGGGATAGCTTTTCTGAGTGACATTGATCCAGACCGGATGGTTCTGAATGGTGTTTTTGCGGAGTTCCGGCCGGGAGTTGCCATAGCGCAATGAGTAACCGATGACCAGACCGGTTTCCCGGACTTTTCCGGTTTTCGGATAGGTGTTTCCGGCGATCTGGATAAAGCGGTCAGGCAGGTTGTTCCGGTCGGCAACTCTATCCATCGTGAAGAATATCCGCGGCAGTTTTCCGGTGGTATCCACACCGCAGGCAAAGTCGTACTTCACCTTATCCTGCTCAAAGGGCAGGGTTTTGGGGATGAAATACTCCTTGAATGGATTGCGTCCCGGAGCATAGATTATCTGGGTCTGCAGCAGTCCCTGTTCCCGGAGCGCAGTATTTTCCGTCAAACGGCACTTCTGATCAAGGTACATCGTTCCATCCGGCGTGAAGGTGTAAAGATTGTTGATCTCCACCGATGAAGGTATCGCCGGATCGGCAAGGGCGATCTCTCTGCCCGGATTTTTCAGCATGAACTCCGCCACTCCGGCAAGGGAGACCATCTCATAAGATTCATCACAGGTCAACTTTTTGCCCCGTTTGATAAATTCGCCTTCCGGCAGTTCTTTGCCGTCAAGCCTGAATTGCTGTTTTTTTATCCGGCAGTTGGGGCGGAGCTGGTTGTGGATGATTTTGGTGACTTTGTACTCTTTGCCGCTGCAGGTGAAAGCGGTTTTCAGCGAACTGCGGTCAAAGAAACCGATGCCGTTTCTGCCGATATTTTCCGAAATCACCATCAGGGTGTCTTTATCCATGATCTTCAATATGTAATAGGTGCGCGCACCGGCTTTCAGCTGGCTTTTGCCGACATCGGCAAGGGTGAAGCCATGATCCGGCACGGTGATCACCAGAGTTCCCATGGAACCGTGATTTGCTCCGATATTGCCGTAGGTCGTCTTCAAGGGAGCGCCCTCATCAATGGCGGCATAAACCAGATCGCCATCAAGCATGGCGTCGGAAGTAACTGCCAGACCGGCAGGTATCTTCCGGGAGGAACCGAATTCAAACTGTCCGTTGCTGCCGGTGATCAATTCCGTCACCAGATCGTGGGTATCGGAAAATCTGGTGCGCAAAAAGAGTTTACCATCCCGCCGCGCCACGGCGATCTCATCCGCTTTCAGCGCGAAACGTACTGCGTATGCCGGGTGAACCATGGCATCGGCAAGGGTCGGCTGATTTTTCCGGAACGCCTTGTCTGCCGCCTTTACTTTGCCCGGCCAGTCAGACATGGTCGCCGCAATATAGGGGTAGGCTTTATCCAGACGGAAAAGGAAACTTTTCAGCAGTTCGGCTTCACTTTTTTTGCCGGGGAAAAATCCGACATAGTGGCGGCCGTTTTCCTGACGGTAAACGATCTTATCCGTTTCATTCACGCCGGGGAAGTACTCTTTTCTGGCGCTTTTGCCCAGCGCAAAGGTGGTTTTGGCAGAGGATTTTTCCACTACCGGGAAGCGGAAACGATCTTTGAAGGTGCCGACCAGATGCCAGAGCCGGGGCATGGGAACTCTCCGTCTGCCGCGGTGGAAAGCCGCATAAACGGATAACTCTGTCACCAGATAATCCAGCTCTTTCAACTCATCGGCTTTTCCGGCGATCGCCGCCAGTGCGCCCTGTTTTTCACTGGAAAGGGGCAATGTTTCCACCCATGAATCATCAGCGGGAAGATAGGCAAATTCCGCCTTTTCCGGCGGCAGTTGAGCTTTTACCACTCCGCTTTTGCCGCCGGAAACCTTTTTCAGCACCAGATAACCGAAGGGGGGCAGTTCAAAATCGATTTCTGTATCTGCACCCTTGACGGTATTGACCGTGACTTTTCCGGTCAAATCGGCATAAACTGCTCCGGGAGAGCCGAATTTGCCACCCTGAATGACCAGAGTGCCTTTGGCGCTCTTCCGCCGGGGATTGGAAACGACGGCAAAACTTTCATCTCCTTCGCCGTAACGGGATACCCACATGGGCAGAGAACTATCCCACGGATCATCGGCACCAGCCATGCCCTTTACCCACACATAGGGGGAGGCGTGCCAACCGGCACGGTTGAGCCGGGTGATCAGCGGTTTTACCTCCAGCATATCCGGATAACCGCGCATGAACATCTTTGATGGACTTGCTCCCATACGCAAGGAGAAAAGTGTCAGGTAATCCACCGCTCCGGAAATTGCCGTATTGACCTCTTCCGGCTTGAGTTTTTTCCAATCCAGGAAGGGTGCAAGCACGAATCCGCGCCACAGGACCCAGGGTTTGCGCCCCAGCATCAAACGGTGGGGAACCGGCAGGTCGATCCGCTCCCATGCGGAAGCCTCGTGCATTTCGCCGTCACTGTAAAAGATGGAAAGATAGTTGTACGGAGCATTGACGATAGAACCGGCTCTGCGCCCATCCGGACGGAGGGGCAGATTCCGGGTGTAGTTCATGTTGTACGCCAGCGCCACCCCTTCCAGTACGAAGATTTTCCCGTTTTTATCATACGCCCGGAATGGTTCACTTTTTATCAGATCACCGTAATATGGGGTGGTTCCGATGGCACAATCCAGCGCGAAACCGGCGATGGTGAGATTTTTCCACAGCTTTGCCAGATCGGAACGGGTCTTTTTGCCGAAACTGCCGGATTGACCGGACCAGACATATTCTGCCCAGAACTCATCCGCCCAGCCCTTTACCCGGTAACCCGGTTTGCCGTTGGCATCTTTCCAGAGGGAATCGGAAAAGTGTTTGAGCAGATCGGTATTGCAGTATTGGGACATATAATAGTAGAAAAGGGCGCTGGTTTTATCTCCGGCGGCGGTACGGATCTTGTGGTTCCGTTCCCAATCGGCGATAGTACCGGGGACATTGCATTTGGCATGGGATTTTTCCTCTTTGTAGCCCAGTTTGTCATCCCAGAACTCCGGTGAAGGATAGTAATCCCCGGAACGCTGATAGGAGTTGTAGTACCACTCCCAGTCAAAACCTGTCCGGCGGCATTCACCATACTGGTAATCCCGCAGTTTTGAGTCACTGGAAAGATAACCGCCGGTTCCGTAAATGCGCGGGTCTACCCCCGGCGCAGGACGGAACCATGAGGGATAGGTCAGGTGGTAATTTTCCACCGCTTCCACATAACTTACTCCCGGAAATTCCGCGGAAACAAATATATCATCCAGCTTTTCCCCCGGATAAAGCACCCGGAAAAGGTCAAAGACCAGTTCCGCTTTGCCATCTTTTACTTTCAGAGAGCGTTCAAATCGGCTGACCACCATTGAAGGAGCCAGACCCAGCATGGAAATTTTTCCATTATCCGTATAACTGGTCAGGGGGAAAACGTGGCGGTCAAGCACCGGGGTGATGGATTTTTCCGCCTTGCGGGTGTAACTGTTGCCATCCCAATAACCGCCTCCGGCTTTCCCGGCATCCGCTTTCGCCCGGATGCGCAAAAGCAGGGTCTCTTTGCCTTTATTGGCAAGTTTCAGGTGGTGTTCCGTAAGAATGCCGTTGCGTTTCTCACTTGTTTTGACCTCAAATCCGGAACCGGCGCTGATTTTCTGATGAGAACCGTTGACAAAACGGGCAAATTCAAACTGCACCGCCGACGCCGAAGTAACTGCCGCCAGCGGCAGCAAAGCAAAAAGTATCTTCTTCATTTTCTCTTCCATCTGTGATTACTGTATTTCCCGGAATTCCACCGATTTGACAAAGAGGATGCCCTCGCCGAAGTAACTGCCGACTTTGATTTCGTAAGAGTCGATCTTGTTATCCGGTTTCAGCTCAAAGGAGATGGTTTTCCAATCGGTCACCCCTCCGCCGGGAGAAAATTCACTGGGGATGAAGTGGGGGAAAAGGGGATTGTCGGCAAAGGAGTAATCCCAGATTCTGCCTTGAGTTCCCGTCGTTTCACCATCTTTGGTATAGCCGATGGCATAGAGCAGTATTCTGCCCCGGGGCAGAAGTGTTCTGGCGCGGCAGATGTAACGTTTGCCCGGCTGGATCTTCACCTTTTGTCCCAGATAACCGGAAAATTCATTGCTGGATGAGGCGATGGAAACCGCCTCCTTTTCCCGGTCGTATTTCACCTCAAATATCTCATCACCCATACTTCCCCAGACCCAGTGTTTCCGGTACGATTCCTTATCCTGAAAGTCGGGGTTTTTAAGCATATTCGGCCCTTCGGCAGCCAGAAGCGCCGCCGAAGCCAGCAAAGATGAACAAAGCATTTTGATTTTCATAGCAGATCAGAACTTTTCTCTTTCAGGAACCCAGCCGTCGAGATTGCAGGTCGAACCGTTTTCCCGGGTAATGGAACGCATAAGGGCATCGACGTGGAAATCGGCGAAAAGCATGGTCAGATACTTTTGCGCCCCATGGGGATAGGCAATGCCGGATGTATCAGTTACAGCGGAGTCCCATGACATGTTGTAGGTTTTGGCATCCATTACATAATATTTTTTTGCCGGATTGACGATCTGGGAACCTTTAAGCGCCCAGATTTTGCTGCCGTTGATAACTGTGCCGAAGCCGAAGTATTTGTTGATGCCGTAGTTCATTCCGGATTTTCCGCCGTAGATCTGACCTTTGCCGAAAACAAAATCGTTGGAAGGACAGGTGTAAACACCGTATTCATACGCGCCATCCAGCGTCGGATTATCGGCAGTCCCTTTGGTCGGCGCTCCGATGTAAGTGGCGATCTGGGCGAACCAGGGCGGCAAAGTGGTGTCTGAACCGCCGTAAACCGCGGAACGGGGGTAGTGATCAAAGTCGTTCATATACTGCGCCGCACCGGAACCGATCTGTTTGAGATTGTTGATACAGCTTGCTGTTCTGCCCCGTTCCCTTGCTGAGTTGGGCGCCGGGAGCAGGATCGCCGCCAGAATCGCTATAATGGCGATGACTACGAGAAGTTCAATGAGAGTGAAGCCCGCGGGCTTCACTCCGGCATGCCGGAGTGAAAGACGTTTCATTGCAAATTTTCCTTTCTTGTTGGAAGTTATCTCTTCCGATTGCAAATTACACTTTTGCAGGTTATATTATAATATAATGCACGTTACAGTCAAAATAAATGTAATTGAGTGTCGAAAAGATGTCAGATTTTGTCAACTTGGCGCCATCGGAATTGACTCCTGAACAATCTGTTATTCTGTTGCGGGCGGGGTATCGCAAACAGCTTGAGCAATGGAGCGTTAACAACTGTCTTCAGCCCTGCTGGGTGATGTGGTACAATACCGCTCCCGGCTGCAGCTGTATTTCCGGCGGCAAAGAACATCAGCTTACCGGGAAAAATATTCTGCTGATTCCGCCCCACACTCTTTACTCCGGCAAAAAGCAGGCTTCTCCGGGACACTATTTCCTCTGGTTCAAAACGGCATCTCCCTTTGATTTGCCCCGGCGCAAAACCGTCAATCTGCCGTCGGCGCCCTTTGAGGAACGCATCCGCGCCGCTTTTGCTCCCGGCAAATTCCGGCTCCATCAGCTCTATACTCTTGTAAGTGAATTGCTTCTTGCCATTCCGGAAGAGTTCTTTTCTTCCGACTCATCCACCGGAAAAAACATAGTTATAAATAATGCCATCCGCTTTATAAACAAACATGAGGGCTGTGTTTCCAATGCCGATATCGCCGCTTATCTGCACCTTTCCCAGACCCGTTTCAGTCATCTGTTTAAAGCGGAAATGGATATTTCACCCCAGCGCTTCTGCCATCAGGTGCGCATGTACAAGGCAATTCAAATGCTTCAGGAGGGGTGCGATATAAAAACAACTGCCGCCTCATGCGGTTACGCAGACCGTTATCACTTTTCCAAAGAGTTCAAACAATATCACAATATAACCCCCGGCAAGTGGCTGAAAATGCACTTGAGTAAAAACGAAAAAAAATGAAAGGATTTCCCCATGGTCAAACACATCATTCTCTGGCAGCTTAAAGATTCCATCGCGCCTGAAGAGAAAGTTCAAGTCAAAAAGAATATCAAATCCGCTCTGGAGTCCCTTGCCGGAGTGATCCCCGGATTGATTGCCATCAAGGTTCAGATCGACTCTCTTGCTTCCTCCAATGCCGATCTCATGCTTGATTCGGAGTTTGAATCTTTTGAGGCGCTCAAGGCATACGCCATTCACCCGGCTCACGTCGCGGCGGCTGATTCCGCAGTGCGCCCTTTTACTCAAACCCGGCTCTGTCTTGACTTTGAAGCATAAAACGCCTTGCAATTACTCCACCAAAGGTGTATATTAGAGAGGTAATTTCAAAAGTTCTCAAAAATTCTTGAAAATTTCCGTTGCGATCTGAAAGCGGGGCGTTTTCGGGTGTTACCGCTGTGGGTAGCACCCTCAAACTACCGTCTTTCATCTCATCAACGGTATCTTTTCAATCTTTTTTTGATAGACTTTTGCCCTTACCTCAAATGTTCAACTGAAAGGAAATTTTTATTATGGCTAAAGGTACACTTGTTCAGAAAATAATCGCCGCCCATCTGGTTTCCGGCGATCCGGCAAAAGATTCCCAGCTGCTTATCCGTATCGACCAGACTCTTACCCAGGATGCCACCGGCACCATGGCGTATCTGGAACTCGAAGCGATGAAAACCGGCAAAGTAGCAACGGAACTTTCCGTATCATACGTTGACCACAACATGATGCAGAATGGTCCGGAAAACCGCAACGACCACCTCTATCTGCAGACCGTGGCGGCGGAAAAAGGCGTGATCTTTTCACCTCCGGGCAACGGTATCTGCCACCAGCTCCACCTTGAGCGCTTCGGCAAACCGGGTAAAACTCTCATCGGTTCTGACAGTCACACCCCCACCGGCGGTGGTATCGGTATGATCGCCATCGGTGCCGGCGGTCTGGATGTGGCTCTTGCCATGGCAGGTCAGCCATTTACCATTCCCACCCCAAAAATCGTCGGCGTAAAACTTACCGGCAAACTCCGTCCGTGGGTCGCCGCCAAAGATGTTATCCTCAAACTTTTGAGCATCCTCACCACCAAAGGCAATGTCGGCTCCATCGTGGAGTACTTCGGCCCCGGCGTGGCTGACCTGAGCGTGCCTCAGCGTGCCACTATTACCAACATGGGCGCGGAACTGGGCGTGACCACCAGTATCTTCCCTTCCGATGAGCGGACAAAGGAGTTCCTCCGCCGCCAGAAACGGGAAGCGGATTTCACCCCGCTGTGCGCCGATGAGGATGCCGAATACGACCGGGTGGTGGAGATCGATCTGAATACCCTCGAACCCCTCGCCGCCTGTCCTTCCAGCCCCGACAACATCAAAACCGTCAAAGAGCTTGCCGGTAAAAAGGTCGGTCAGGTACTGGTCGGCAGCTGTACCAACGGCGGATTCCGCGATCTGGCTCTGGTTGCCGCCGCCCTTAAAGGCCGCAAGATCCATCCGGATGTCACCCTCGGTATCGCTCCGGGGAGCCGTCCGGTGCTGGAAATGCTCTGTGCCAACGGTATGCTCGGCGATCTGGTTGCCGCCGGAGCGCGTATTCTGGAAGTCGGCTGCGGCCCCTGCATCGGTCAGGGACAGAGTCCGGCTGATGACACCATCACCGTCCGCACCTTCAACCGCAACTTCGCCGGACGCTCCGGAACCAAAGGCGATCAATCCTATCTGGTCAGCCCCGAAACTGCCGTTGCCGCCGCCATTGCCGGTGAATTTGTCGATCCCCGGGAGTTGGGTATTGAGTTCCCGGTCATTGTTGAACCGGAATTTTACACCTCCGACGATGAACACTTCCAGAGAGGTGAAAGCGGCAAAGGCATCATCCGCAAACCCACCATCGGTGAGCCGCCGTCAAACTGCGCTTTGCCGGAAAATATCGACGGCGTGGTGGTGATCAAAGTCGGTGACAAAATCACTACCGACCACATCATGCCCGCCGGTGTCCACCTGAAATTGCGGAGCAACATCCCCGCTTACAGCAAGGTGGTATTTGAGTGTTTCAAAGAAGCTGGCAAACCCGGATTTGCTGAACGCGCTTCGGCTGTCCGTGATGCGGGAAAACATGGTGTGACCATCGGCAGAGACAGTTACGGTCAGGGTTCCAGCCGGGAACATGCTGCCATTTGCCCCATGTATCTGGGCATCAAGGTGGTGGCGGCTCTGGCGATCGAACGTATCCACCGGGCGAATCTGATCAACTTCGGTATCGTGCCGCTGATCTTCAAAAATCCTGCCGATTACGAACTCATCGCGGAAAATGATTCTCTCAAATTTGCCGGTCTGCCCGGTCAGCTTGCTCCGGGAAGTGAAGTTACCGGAACTCTGGTCAAAGCCGACGGCAGTGAAGTTACCATCACCTTCACCCATCCGCTGTCAGAGAATGACATCCGTCTGGTCAAAGCCGGCGGCAGACTCAACTGCTGAAGGTAAAGCCTGATGGCGGGAGTGGTTTTTCTCGGCGGCAAAGCTCCTTTTCCCCGTGCTGCGGCACAAGCGTTGGCGGGGTTGAAAAAGGAGAAAGTGCCGGATTTCAGCCGGATCACGATCGTGCTGCCGGGAAAAATCGCCCGCAGAAATCTGCAGCAGGAGTTACTTAAACTCTTTCCCGGCGGTCTGCTGCTGCCACGGATGATGACTCCCCGGCAGCTGCTTCTTGCCGGAGTGGATGATTCCGTAAATCTGCCGCCACCCGTGGCGGAAACTATCCTCTGGGGCAGAGCCGTTGAAAGGGCAAAGAGAGAAAAAGAACACTTCAGCGAACTTTTTCTCCCCGGCAAATTCCCCCGTGATCCCTTCCGTGCCGCCGGAACTTTCATCCAGCTGCGCAACGAACTTCTTGCCGGGGGGGTATCCATTGCCGAGGCGAAAGATAAACTCGGTATCCGCGGCAGAGAGCTTGCTCTGCTGGAAAGTTTCTATCTGGAAGAATTGACTGCCGCCGGGTATGCCGACCGGCGGGATTTTGACCGTCAGGCGGCAGAAGAGGTGGAATTTTTTGCCGATGCGGAGTTGATCATCGGCGCCGGATTGCCCGATCTGCCGGAAATTCTGGTTAAAAAATTTGCCGCCATTGAAGAGAAGTTCCCCGGTAAGGTCGAATTGTGGATCAATGATCCCCCGGAAAATGCCGGTCACTTTGATCAATGGGGCAGACCGCTGCCGGAAATCTGGCTGAATAAAAGTCTCCCCGGCACGACAGAAAATATCCATCTGGCACTCACACCTGCCGACGGCGCCCGGCTGGCGGCGGTGCTTGCCGCTGAAAACAGTTGCTTTTCGCCGGATGATTGTGCCGTAGTACTGGCAGACCCCTCTCTTTACAAAGATTTTGCCAGGGAATTTTCCCGGTTGGAAAATGCTTCCGGTGAAAAGTTGATCATTGCCGACCCTGCCGGTGTGCCGTTAAGTGCATTACGGATATGTCAGCTGCTGCACACCATGGCGGAATTTCTCCAAACGCCGGGGGATTTCACCGCCGCAGTCAACCTGATCCGGGAGCGGGATTACCTGATTTTCGGGAAAAAGGAGCAGGATTCTCCGGCGGAAATACTCACTCTGCTGGATGAATTGCAGCAGAAGTTCACCCCGGACAGCTTCGCCTTTGCCGCTGAGAAGGCATCTTCCGGAAAATTCCGGGGCAAAGTGGATTGGATATTCAACGGATTGACTTACTGGCTGGAAAAATTCGACCTGCTGCCGGTGCATGAATTTCTGCGTAAATTTCTGACCGCCGTTTTTCTGAACCGGGCAAATATCGATCAGGAACTTTTCCACGGGATCCCCTTTGCCGCTGAATGTAAACTTTTCAACAGTGAATTGAATAAATTATCTTCCCTGCCGGAAACTGTGTCTGCGGGGATGGAGAAGGGCGAAATCCTGAAAATTTTCCTCGACCATTGCCGGGATGTTTCCGTCACTCTGCCCATTCCCGACGGAGCGCTGGCATTTGAAGGACGTCTGGAAATGCCCTTTCTGCTTCAGAAAAAGATCATTTTCTGCGGCATGAATGAGAGTTACTTCCCCGACCGGATCAAACCCACCGCCTTTCTGACCGACTCCATGCGCCGGGAACTGGGTCTGCGCAGTAATCAGGGAACGCTTCTCCGCTCCATTTACCATCTGCACAATACCGCCATTGTCAGAAATCCGGCAGAGGTGCAGATGATCGTATTGCGGCAGGATGCTCAAAGATCCGCCCTGCGCCCGTCGGGAATACTTTTCGGTGCCGCGTTGAGCGATGAAGAGCTGATTGCCCGCTGTGAAAAGCTCTTTGCCGATCCCGAAGCGCTTCTGTTGACCGAAGCGACCGGAGCAGGGAAAAAGTTCCGGCTGATGCCTGAACTTGGTTACCGGAAAACTCCGGAAGGTGAATTGCGCCTCTCTGTTACCGATCTGGATTGTTATTTGCGCTCCCCCTTCGAGTTTTTCTGGTCACGGGTGCGGAAAAATGAGAAGATCGATTACGCCCTGTGCGAACCGGATGAACGGGCGGGAGGAACCTTCATCCACGCCGCCATTGAAGCATTGGGCAAAGAGAAATTCACCACTGCCGATGAGTTGCGGGGCAAACTTATCCAAAACTTCAATGCGGTGATAAAGGAGCATTACGGGGAATCCCTGCCGGTGCTGGTGGATTTTTTCAAGTTCAACATGATACAGCGTCTGGAGTACGCCGCGGATGTACTTTTTGAGGAACAGCAAAATGGTTTTGAAACCATTGCCGTGGAGTATGATTTCGGCGGTTCAGCTGACTGCGGCATCCGCTTTGGCGGAGCATTTTTCAAGGGCAAAGCCGACCGGATAGATTACCATCCGCAGTTGAAGATCATCCGGATAATCGACGTCAAGACCGGTTCGGTAAAAAATGTGCTTCAGGATCACTATTCGGTAAAAACAGGAAAATTCAGAAAACTTCAGCTCCCCCTTTACGCATTGCTTTTGCAGTCGGATGAGTATTTCCGCAAAAATATCTGCCCGGATATTGATGAGTGCGAAATCGAGTGCGCCTATCTGACCATTCCCCGGGCAGTGACCGATTCGGCATTGCAGGTGTGGGAAAGCGCTTCCTTGAGAGATATTCTGCCGCTGGCAGAGGAGGAAATACGCCGGATAATCGGGGAAATCAGGGAGTTTTCCGCCCAACGTCTGCGGATGAAAAAGCAATATTCTTTCCCCTTGCTCAAACCGGTTGCCGCCGATGCGCTCTGCGGTGTGGAGGTGATAACTCCGGAAGAGAAAAAAGCCCTCAACAATGATGATGAAGAGGGGGAAGAGAAAAAGGAGAAAAAGAGCAGAAAAAAAGCCGATCTCCCGGCAGTTGAAGAGCGGCGGTTTGAAACGGTCATTGCCGCAGAAGAAGCGGGAAAGACCCGCTGTTGCGGTTGCCCGGAAAAGTTCCGCGGCAGTTGTCCGTGTTACCATGCCGACTGCGTGAACTGCAAAAGTTTCAACGGTTTCAAGCGGTACAATCTGATCACCGCCTCTGCCGGAACTGGCAAAACCTACTCCCTTGCCTCCCGCTTTATCCAGCTGCTGGAATTCGGCGTGGAACCGGAATCCATTATGGCGATCACCTTTACCATCAAAGCCGCAGGAGAGATCTTTGACCGGATAATCCGCCGCATTTGCGACATGGTGAAAAATCCGGAAAAACCGGATAATTTCTGTCGCCGTCACCCTGCATCCGCCCTGCCGGGATTGATCCGGAAACTGGTAGGTCCGGAGGCAAAAGATCTGCAGATAAGCACCATTGACAGCTTTTTCATGCGTCTGATACAGAGTTTTGCTCCGGAATTCGGTATCTGGGGGGATATTTCGGTGATCGATGAATACGATGACCGTTTTCAGAGCCGGGTGATCCGCCGCTGGCTGCAGGAGCTGGATGACCCGGAAACATTGCGGGAGTTGATCAAAGAGGCGGATAACTCCGATTCCGGAGCGGTTTATGCTCCTTTGAAAAAATTGATAAGCAAAGTTTACAGCTTTTATCAGAGCAATATCCAAGTCGGCAGCGACGGTTCCATGCCCCAGATCGACCGCCCGGTGTGGCAGATCCCCCGGCAGGATGTCATGACTCCGGAAAAGTGCCGCAGTACGGCAGAAGAACTCCGGGAGTTCGCACTGCATATATCCGATAACGCCATTGGCAGATCCGCCAAAAGCATGAGTACCCTCGCTTCCCGCCTCAATGCCCTTGCCGATATGGTGGAAAAGAGCATCAGCGGAGCAAAACTGCACCGGATGGGAACTCCGGTAAATGAACTTTTCCGGATGTTGAATAACCGGAATGATGCTTGCTGGTGCGATATGCCGGATTCTGATGCGCTGAATTATGTCGTCCCTCTGCCCGATGGTCTGCCGGGAGTTCTGCGGCGATCGGCAAAACATCTGCGGGCGCTGGCGGCATGGTCGGAAAGGCAAAAGACACTGGCGGTATTCAAGTTGATCGCCAAATTCGATGAACTTTATTCGGAACTGGTCCGCAATACCGGGAAATTGACCTTTTCCGATCTGCCGGCACTGCTGCTTTCCATTGACAAAGAGAGCCGCCAGGCTATGCTGGGTTCGGGGAACCGGGCGTTGGAAATGCGTCTGGATGCCAGATTTGACCACTATATGTTCGATGAGTTTCAGGATACCAGCGATATTCAGATGATGTCCCTTGACCCGCTTTTCAGCGAAGTATTCAGCGGCGGGAGCATGGAGAGGTTCCGTTCATTTTTCTGCGTGGGCGACCTGAAACAATCCATCTATCTCTGGCGCAACGGCAATCCGGAACTTTTCAACTATGTAACTTCCCGCCTTGCTCCGCTGGGGGCAGAGGAAAACTGCGATGTGCTGGATTCTCTGAGTTGTTCCTACCGTTCATCCCAGGTGGTTCTGGATACGGTCAATGCGGTATTTTATCCCTATGCCGATGCGCCGGAAAACTTCAACGAGGTTCTGGCGGATATGCGTTATGAGACCCATGTCAGTGCCAGAAAGGATTTGAGCGGATACAGCGCGGTTTTTGAACTCCCCAAAAGTGAAAGCGACAGCGAAAATATCGGGGCAAAGGTGAAGGTGATTGCCCGTATTCTCGCTGAAGTCAAGCCCCTTGAAAGGGGATTGAGTGTGGGAATACTCTTTTTGAAGAACAAAACTGCAAGAGAGTATGCCAATGCCTTGCAGGAAGAGTGCGGATTGCCGGTGTCGGTGGAGGGAAAAATCTCGGTTTCCGACAGTATGGCATTCAATGTTTTCAAATCGTTGCTGACTCTGGCGCTCCATCCGGCGGATAAGGAAGCAGCAGACTTTCTGGATATGCTGACCTTTTCGGCAGATGAAAATCCTGCCGGATATTTTACGGCGGAAAAACTGGCGGGAAAACTCAGCTTTGCCCCCGGCAAATCTCTGGCAGAGGGGGCGGCAGAGATGCTTTTTCACCGGAAACTTGCCGGATTTGCCGCAAGTTTTCACGCCGCCTTTGCCGGGGAATGTACCGCCTTTGACCGCAGCCGGCTGGAAATAATCTGCCGTGCGGCGGAAAACTTTTCCGGCACTCCCGAAGAGTTTCTCCGGCAGACTGATAACTTCGGCGATACCGGCAGATCAGTGGCAAACACCATTCAGCTGATGACGTATCACAAATCCAAAGGGTTGGAGTTTGACATGGTGTTTCTGCCCCAGACCAATACGGCAGGCAGGGGAGGAAGTGATCCGATACCGAAAACCGCTTCGGTCAAATACGCTGCTGAAGGAGAAAATGAACTGCGTCCTCCGGCGTGGGCGGCATATCAGCCTATAACCCAGCTGAGTGCCATGATCGAACCATTCAGTGCCAATGAAAAACAGCTCAGCCGGAAAAAGGATTTTGAAAAATGCTGCGGCTTGTATGTCGCCATGACCCGCGCCAAACGGGCGCTTTACATGCTTTTAAGCTGCAGTGCCGACCCGAAAACGCTGGCGATGGACAAGGTTTTGCAGATAAATCTGGGGCGTTACGGCAAAATGGCTTCAGACATTGAGCTTGAGGAGGAGCTTAATACTCCCGGCTTTGCGGATGTGCCGGTAAAAGTGAGCTTTTCCAGAGGAGAGCGTCACTGGTTCATCAACGAAGAGAACAAGTTGAAATCTGCCGGTAAAACGGTGACTTTGCCGACGGTGAAAAATATCGAGCCGGAAAAAGTATTCCGGGCATCCGATGGCAAAGAGGAGCTTTTCATCCCCGATCCGGCGCGCCGTTTTTCCGGATACAGCGCGGTGGAGACCGGAACTTTGCTTCACGAACTTTTCCGCAAAATCACCTTTATTGATGATGAGTTTGATGAGAAGGAGTTCTGCCGGAAAACTCCCCCGGAAGTGCAGAAAATATTCTCTTCGGCATTGGAAAAATCCTCCCCCATCCGCGAAGCACTGAAAAAGCCGGCTGGATTTTGTGAAGTGTGGCAGGAAAAGCGCTTCATTCTCAAAGCGGGAGATAACACCTCTATTCCCGGAGCATTTGACCGGGTGGTGATCTTCCGGGAGAATGGCAAGGTGATCGAAGCTGAGATCGCCGATTACAAAAGCGACTCCTTCCAATCGGAAAAAGATTGTGCCGTATACTTTGACCAGCTGTGCAGTTACCGGAGTTCTCTGGCACAACTGCTGGAGGTGCCGGAACCGGTGATCAAGTGCCGGATATATGCGCTGAAACTGAAAAAAGTGGTGGAAGTGCCGATTTTTCCGGAAAAAATTTGATTTTTTATCAAAAACCATTTGCGTTTCAGAAATTTTTGTGTATAATATGCGGTAAACAAAAGTATAGAGAGTGTTTTAGAAAACGTAAATACGTTAAGGGGATATTTTTATGGCAGAAAATTCATTACCGGGAGGCAATGAAACCATTTTGATCGTAGATGATCATGAAACGATCTGGGACTTTTTGATCGATGCTTTGAGCGAATTGGGTTATTCAGTACTGTTGGCGGAAAACGGCTTGGATGCGGTGGAAATTTACCAATCCAATCCCCGGGAGATCGATCTGGTTCTGCTGGATATGATCATGCCGAAAGCCGGTGGACACCAGACATTCATACAGTTGAAAAATATTGATCCGGATGTAAAAATACTCCTTTCCAGCGGTTTTGTTTCAGAAAATGAGGTCGCTGACCTTCTGGAACAGGGTGCCTGCGGTTTCCTGCCCAAACCCCACCATCTGCCGGTGGTGCTGCGGGAGATACGGCGGGTGCTGGATAACGGTGCTGTAAATGGATGAGTGGATCGAAATCAATAAAGACGACGCCCATGTGAAAAAAGAGCGGGCAAAGGCGCGGGAGTTGCGGAAAACCACCTACTTTCAGGAACTTTTCCGCAAAGGTATCTGTTATTACTGCCATGAGAAGTTCCCGGCATCAGAGTTGACTCTTGACCATATCGTGCCCCTTTCCCGGGGCGGGAAAAGCACCCGGGGCAACATGGTGGTCTGCTGCCGCAGCTGCAATCAGGAAAAAAAATATCTCACTCCGGTGGAAATGATTCTCAGGGAACTGGATATTCCGTCTGAGGGGGAGTGAGATAAATTATCCCGGCGGAAGTGCCGCTTTCACGGTCATCCCCGTCGGGAAAACGAAGGCTTGCAGATCATTTGCCATGCTCCATGGACAGGGTGATTGCAAGCAGTGTATTGATATGTCTTTAAGAAATATCCCGCTTTTCCTGAAATGGTTTGGGGAAGGGAAAGTTAATCGAAGCCGACATTCAGCTTTCCCGTGAAAACCCTTCCCCGGGAACCATCTGCCCTTATTGGGAAAAGCGCGGTCAATCTTCTGCGAAGAAGAATGGCGTGCTGATCATAACTTTTTTCGGAGTGTCACCTTCAGCTTCCACCCGGATGAACTTATCCAGTTTCAATCCGGCCATGGGGAAGGTCAAATCCACTTTTTCACTCATGGGCTGAGCTTTGCAGATCACTTCCGCGCCGGAATAGACCCGCACTTCGCGGATAACTCCGGAAGCGATCGCCGCTTTTACCGTCACTTCCGCCGTCTGAGCGAAATCTTTATCTACCACTTCGCCGGGGAGTTTGCCGCCGAGTCTCACATCCGCCTCATTGAAGAAACATGCGGCAATGGTGTGATGGGAACGGATAGCTTTGACCACGCTGTCACGGCAGGGTTTCTCCCCCTTCAGATAGAGGAAGTTCACCGCCGGATTGGCAAGCATCCGCCGGAATCCAAAAAGGTCAACGCTGTTCATGATCGCTTTCTGACCGCCTTTGAGCCAGTGTTTTTCCACGATGGTTCCGGCAAGAGGTTTCAAAGGTTCTTCATCCACCGCATCGAAATCGTAGTCGTACCAGTAATCCACCCTGACAGGGTGAGTTGCGCAGACGGCACCGTTTTTCTCATGGACGTAGGCAATAGCTTTTTTCAAGTAGGCATCGACCTCTTCATCACCGTAGAAACTGCAGGTAAATTCCGGAGTGTAGGCATCCGGATCGATACCGATGGGGAGCATGTGATAGTTGTTGTGACCGATGTGATCGCTGCGGTCTTTCCAGTTGAAGGGGTGATACTCCTGACCGTCGAGGAAAAGCACCTTGTCGTCGGAGTATTTTGCCGGATCAAGTTTGCCGTTGTAGGGGCCCACATCCTTGACCGCCAGACCGCAAATGTCAAATCCCATGTAACGCATCATGGCGTTGATGGTGCCGGGAGCGGAATCACAGCCGTACCAGTCAAGGGAGTGCATGTGGATGCAGAGTTTGTAAATATCTTTCTGCGGCAGAGAGCCGGGAGCGGGAATTTGCGGTTCCGGAGTGCCGTTTTTGAAACGTTCAAAGTAAGCAAGGAGGTTGGGGACATACTTTTTCCAGAAGTTGATACAGCGGTCTTCGCCTTCGGGTTTGACTTCGGGGAAGAGAAGCTGGGAAATAAAGTACATGCCCTTGCCGTAAAGAGCGCGCAAAATCAATGCGCCATCCCGCACGGCAGGATCCATGTAAGTGCCGAGAATATCCCACTTCTCATTGGCAAGGAAACAGGATTGAGCGGCGGTGCGCAGCACTTCAAGGGTGTCTTTTGCCCCGCCTCTGCCGAGACGGAAACTGTTGCAGGCAACATGCCAGTCGATCATCTCATCGGGAGTGATCTTATTGGGGAAATTGAAAAGCGCTTTGCCTTTTTCTTCGATCCAGGGCATCATGTACCCCATGTAAACACCATCTTTTTCGGGGTTGCCGATGGTGTGGACATGGCGGTGGATCAACTGAGTGTAACCGACTTCAGCGGGGAGGAAATAGGGCGCCCAGCGTTCATAATCCTGATGCATGAAGCAGAAGATACCGCCGCGTTTGACCCAGTTGGCGATGTAAGGTTCATCATTTTCGATGTAGTCGTTGAAACCGTTCTGTTCAACCATCACCACATCATAAGGTTCAAGATATTCAGGCAGACTGTAATCGATTTGTTCGATTTCCACACCTTCGGAGCGGAGGAACTCCACAAAGGTGTATGGCGGTTGAGTCCAGTGTTTGAAATAGCCGATACGCATTTTTTCTTTTTCCTTGAATTGTTTTTTGATGCAGCTGCAAAAAGTCCGGTTTATATCCCTTTTACCGATCTTTTTTTCAGCGCTTTAACGGGATAAATATACCATGCCGGGAAAAGTTTTTCAACACCTTTTCCCGCCAAAATGGGGTATTTTCCCGACATTTGTGTACCATTTGAGTAAATAGTATATTAGTGTTACCAATAGGTTATTGCGTCTGTTTTCGCTCCGGCTGAAACTCTTCGCGGAACTGCCGCAAGAGGTATACCGTATCGCTTGCGGAAAGCGGCGGAAAAACAGATTCGAGATTTTTATCAGAAACAGGATAAACGGCAGCTTTGTCCTTTTTGTGAATGATCTTGTCTTTTCAGTTAAGGTTTTTATCCGGCTTTGTGCTATATTATCCACCATTGTGATAATATAATCCGGCATACGCCGGTTGCATTTTTTTCAGTTCGCATGTATACTTAAAACCGGGTAACGGTGACAATTTATTTGAAAAAATGTGTCCGGTGTTATATAGTATGTAAAACACTTAAAATGGAGTATTTGATAATATGGCTTACGTTGATAAATTATCTGAATTGACGATCCGGGAGAAAAGCGCTCTTTGCTGTACTCCCGACTGCATTACTTATGCCGGAGTGCCGAGACTGGGTATTCCTGCCATCCGGGGAAATGACGGACCTCAGGGTATCCGCATGGAAGACGGCAGAACCTCCACCGCTCTGCCCTGCAATATGGCTCTGGCGGCGACCTTTGATGAGGAAACCGCCTTTGAATACGGCAAAGTTTTGGGCGAAGAGTGTATTGCCAATGATTTCCAGATCATTTACGGCCCCGGAGTAAATCTTATGCGCACCCCCATGAACGGACGCAATTTTGAATATATGGGCGAAGAACCGGTGGTTGCCGGTAAAATCGGTGCCGCCTATGTGAAAGGATGTCAATCCGTCGGCGTGGCAGCCTGTCTCAAGCATCTGGCGCTGAACAATCAGGAAATCTGCCGCACCAACGGCAGTTCCAACTGCGATTGGGATGTTATACGGGAACTTTATCTGGAAGCATTCCGGATCATCGTCAAAGAGGCATCCCCCTGGAGCATCATGTCCAGTTACAACAAGATCAACGGCGAATTTGCCTCCCAGTGCGGAACTTTGCAGCAGAAGATCCTGAAAGATGAGTGGGGATTTGACGGCGTGGTGATCAGCGATGCCGGAGCTGTCCACGATGGGAAAGCCGCATTTCTCAACGGTCTGGATGCCTCTATGGCAGAGCTTTCTTTCCCAGTCACCATCCCCGAAATGGTGGAAAAAGGTGAACTGCCGGAATCCATGCTGGATGAAAAAGCCCGCCGGATGCTGCTTTTGCATGACCGGGTGGCACGGAAAAATTCCGCAGAAAATCCCCCATCTCTCCATGCGGATTTTGCCCGTAAATGCGCCGCCGAAAGCACCGTGATGCTGAAAAACCGTGACCATATCCTGCCGCTGGATGGAAAAACGGGCAAAAAAATCCTGATCACCGGTCCGGCGGCGACAGCTTTCCATTGTATCGGTTCTCTGGAACGGCAGGGCGGTTCCGGGGCAGTCCATCCGCCCTATGAGGTCACGCCGCTGGCGGGATTGCAGAGCGCTCTTGAGGGATTTGAGTTGACATATATGCCCTGTTTCCGCAGTGAACAGGATCAGCTGATGGATACAGAGATGCTGGATAAGTTGACCATCCGTTACTTTGACCTGAAAAGCGGGGAACTTTTCTTTGAGGAGGATAAGTTGTCATCCGCCTTTATTTTCGGACCGGTCAATGCCGGAGGAATCACCACGGCACAGCATCCGGCATCGGAGCGCACTTTCCGCGCGGAAATCACCGGCAGGCTCAAAGCTCCCCGGCAGATGAGGGGAAAATTTTCCATCTTCGATTCCCGGCTTAATGCCAAACTGCGTTACCGGGAAGAGGAGGTTCTTACCGGGGATAAAGATAAGCTCCCCTTCATCTCTCTGGATGCCGGGGAAACGCTGGATTTTTCGGTAAACTTCGACTTCCGGTTCGTCCACTATGCGGAGTTGAATCTGCTCTGGTTTGAAGATAATTCCGCTCAAATCGCCACGCTTCTGGAATCTGCTCCGCAATTCGATGCCGTGATCTACTTCGGCGGCAGAACCCACTTGCAGGATAAAGAGGCGATCGGAATGGGCAATCTGCCGACTGCCGATATAACTTCATGGGAACTTCCCGGTGAACAGGATGAGTTTTTGAGCAAACTTGTTTCCGCAAACCGCAACGTAATCGGCGTATTCAATGCCGGTTCGCCCTTTGATTTGCGCGCATGGCATGAAAAAATGGCGGCGATACTGGTTGTGTGGTATCCGGGAATGGAGGGGGGAAATGCCATTGCCGATGTGATTTCCGGCAAATGTGAACCCGGTGGCAGACTGCCATTCACCTGGGGTGCGGATATTATGGATTACGCCTGTCATGCCAATGGTTCTTATCCGGGAGTTCGGGAGGGGGATGATCCTCACACGGACTATCTGGAAGGCGGCTTGATCGGTTACCGTTACTTTGATTACATGGATAAAGCGCCGCTCTATCCTTTCGGCGGCGGCATGGGTTACACCGAATTTGCTCTTTCGGGAGCGAAGATCAGCCGTGAAGGGGGGATAAAGCTGACCCTTTCCGTGGAAAACTGCGGTTCGCGCAGCGGTAGAGAAGTTATTCACCTCTATGCCGGGAAAACGGAAAAAACTCCCGGTGAACCGGTGAAAAAGCTGGTTGCTTTCCGCAAAGTTTCCGTTGCTCCGGGCAAGAGTGAGACGGTGGAGTTTTCCCTCTCTGAGCAGGAAGTTGAAAATTTGAAGCAAAGCTCATTCACCCGTTTGATGCTCGGCAGAAATGCCGCTGATTTGCCGCTGATTTTCGACCTTTGAGCCAGGATCGGGCATCAACCCATATTGGGAACAGCGCGTAAGGGGGCGCGGGGGAAAGGGAACCATCTGCCCTTGTCAGGAACGACTCACTTGCGCCGCTGTTTACGGAAGGCGGTGGGGGTGCATTGATAGTGCTGACGGAACTCCCGGGCAAAAAACATCGGACTGGAAAATCCGCACTCTGAGGCGATATTTTTTATCGGTTCACTGCTCAGACTCAACATATTTGCCGCCTTTTCCAGCCGGCAGCGGATAATGTACTGCCCCGGGGAGGTATTCAAACTTTTGGCAAAAAGCCGGGAAAGGGTGCGGGGAGAGACATTGCACTGCCGGGAAAGTTCAAATCTGGAAATGCGGAAGTCGTTTTTCCGCAGTATTGCCAACGCTTTTTCCAACAGCGGCGGGAACTCCCCCTGCCGGGAACGCTCCTCCCGCAGCTCCTGAAGAAATTCAAATATCAGCATATCCAGTTTGCGGCGGGAGAGACCGTTTTTGATCTCGTTGCCGATCTCTTCCAATACTCCGGTAAGTTTTTCCGGCTTGCTGATATGCAGAACTCCGGGATCGGCGGGGGAGAGAAAGTCGCAGATAGCTGATTGTATCAGCGTATTGCTCAAAAGCAGGCAGTATTTCCGGGTCATGCCTCCCGGGGGTGTACGCATGAGCAATGGGGTACGGCGGGCGATCAGCAGATCGCCCGGCCTCAGGGTGACGGTTTGATCTCTGGTCTGGATGATCGTACTGCCTTCAAGAATGAAGTTGAAGGAAATGTAGCGCCCGTACTCCTTTTTTATGCACCAGTTTGCCCCCCAGCGGCTGACTCCGAAAGCGAAGCAGTGCAAAATATTATCTTTGGCACTTTCCGGCAGATCACTGTTGATATAAAAGGTTTCATCCATTCCGATGCCGCCGTCATTTCCCCGGCGGAAAGTGCGGTGAGGATGAAAGAATATCCTCGTTTCCTGCAATTCAGTATCTTTTGTATCCATAAATGTCCCAAAAGTGCATTTTTTATTCTTGGAGATAACTCATTTGACCGCTATAATATAATACAGGAACAATAATTATACAACAGAGGTAATTGCCAAAGTCTATCAAAAACTCTTGAAATTGCCTCAACTTCAAAGGAATTGTTGAACGTGAAAATAGTGATCATCGGCGGCGGAAGTGTTCTCTGGACACCCCGGCTGGGATGCGATTTCCTGATGGAAAAATCTCTTGACGGCAGTGAACTTATTCTCCATGACATCGACCGGGATGCCGCAGAATTGTGTGCAAAATATTTGAGATGTGCCAATAAACAGCTTGGCACTCACTGGAAAATCCGGGTATCTTCTCTGGATAACGCCTTGAAAAATGCCGATCTGGTACTGGTTTCCATTTCCACCGGCGGCTTTGAAGCAATGGCTTGTGACTACGATATTCCGGAAAAGTACGGCGTTTATCATACCGTGGGAGATACCACCGGGCCCGGAGGCATTTCCCGCTCTCTGCGGAATATTCCGGTATTTATCCATCTGGCGCAGAAGATGAACCGCCTCTGTCCGGATGCGTGGATGCTCCATGTCACCAATCCCCTTACCCAGTTGACCCGGGCGGTGGAAAAAAGCGGTTTGATCAGATGTGTCGGCATGTGTCACGAATATACCGGAGCGCTCAACGGTTTGCGGGAGTTTTTCGGCGTGAAGGAGCATGAAATAGATTCTCTCTGTGTCGGGGTGAACCACTTCACGGTGCTGAAAAACCTGACGGTAAAGGGCGTCCGGGAGCCGGAAAAAATGCTGACCATTGCCAACTATATCGAATTTGAGAAAAAACATCACGCCCAAAGCCTTTCCGGTACTGTGGATGACATTGTGGAACAGGCCGCCGCCAAACCGGGAGATCTGCTGCCCCGTTATCTGAATTTTGCTCTGGCGGAAAAGTGGGGATTCTTTCCCCTTGCCGGTTCACCTCATGTCTGTGAAAGTCTGCCCGGATTCAACGTTTCTCCGGAAGTCCTTTCCCGATGGAGCATCTATCGCAAAGGGGTTCTGCCCAACCGTCCGCAGGCGAAAGCGGAAAGAAAGGAGAAGATCATCAATGCGCTCCGGGATAAGATCACTCTGCCGGAAACGGAGTTCCGCTCCAGAGAGATGGTTGCCGATGCCGCAGTCGGCTTGCTCACCGGTGAACCGCGCCGGATAATCGCCGCCTGTGCCAACCGGGGACAGATCGAAGATCTCCCGCGGGAGGTCACTGTGGAAACGTGGGCAGTGGCAAGCACTTGCGGGATACATCCGGTGGCATCCGGCAGACTTCCCGCCGCCGTAAAGGGATTTATGGAGCAGATCGTTTGCGAAGAGGAGTTGACTGTGGAGGCTGCAATGACCGGAAATTTCGACACGCTGGTACAGGCATTGACCGCTTCGCCTTTATTGAGTGACAAGAGTGCCGCAAGTGCATTGGCAAAGGAGCTTGTCGTTGCCAATCAACAATATTTACCGCAATTCAAACATCTGTTATAAAACTTCAGAAAGGAAAAATTGACCATGAAACCACATTTTACTTTGATCGGATCGCACCTGAACAGAGTTCTCTTGTCATTGCATTTATTTACCCGGAAATCCTCCCTCGCGGCGGGGGGTGATTTATCGTCAAAAAGTATCCCGCTTTTCTTGAAAAAGGGAGTGGGGTTTGGGGAGAGGGGAAAAA
>JAZUPS010000092.1:0-2306 GCA_045605305.1 Victivallaceae bacterium | reverse complement strand
CACCTTTGACAACGGCATCGACCTGCATATCGGACATGAGGGTGGCGCGCTGTTCACGGAGAGATTCTTCGAGCAGTTCGCGGCGGGAAACGACGATGTTGTGACGCTCAACGTTGATTTTGATGATTTTGACATCATATTCTTTGTTGAGGTAATCATCCATATTGCGGACGGGGCTGACATCGAGCTGGCTGCCGGGCAGGAAGGCGGGGAAACCTTCGACATCGACCATGATACCGCCTTTGACGCGGTGACGCATGATACCATTGACGATGTGGCCTTCGCCGTATTCAGTGGTGATGCGTTCCCAGGCTTTGATGGAGTTGGCTTTTTCGAGGCTCAAAGTGGGCATATTCTGACGGTTTTCGATCTCTTCCAGGAAGACATCGATGTCATCGCCGACGTTGACAGCTTCAAAATTCAGAAATTCACCGGCGGGGATGAAACCCTCTGCTTTGTAACCGATGTCGATGCGGGCGCCGTCAGCGGATTTGGCGACGACTTTACCGGCAACGATTTTGCCTTTGCTGATGGTACCGACTTCTTCTTTGCCTTTCAGCAGTTCTTCCATGCTCTCGGGCATGCCGCTGAAGTCAAGAAAGCTTTCCACGAAATTGTTTTCTTGCATGTTGTTTGGTTTCTTGTTAGTTGATTGATTATACACAAACTTCACGTTTATTCCCGCACCGTGCCGGAATAAACCGTACAAATTCTTAATATATCACTCTTTTATCTATCTTTCAAGGAGTTTTGTCAATTTTTCAGCAATTCAGTCAATGCCGCGGCTATTGCGGGATTGCCGCCGACGATCCCGTCGGCGGGGTAATTGCTTCCGCCGTGGAAGTCGTTGACAATGCCGCCGGCTTCCTGAAGGATGATCGCTCCGGCGGCGACATCGTAGAGCTGCAGTCCCTCTTCCCAGTAGCCGTCATAAACTCCGGCAGCGGTGAATGAGAGGTCAAGCGCCGCTGAACCGCACCGTTTTATATCCCGCAATTCCGGCAGGATACGGACAAATTTTTCCAGTGCCGGAGCAACTTTGTTGAAACGGAGCAGGGAAAATCCGGTGGCACACGCCGCTTCATTGAGTTTGGCGCAGTTGGAAACGGAGATCTTTCTGCCGTTTTCATAAGCGCCCTGCCCGGATTCCGCACAGAAAAGTCTGCCCAATGCCGGAGCATTTACCGCACCGGCATAACCTTTGCCGTTTTTGTAAAGGGCGATGGAAATACCGAAATAAGGGTGACTTTTCACAAAAGACTGTGTGCCGTCGATGGGGTCGATGATCCAGCAATATTCCGACTTTTTTCCGGCGTGTCCGGTCTCTTCGCCGAAGATGTCATGATCGGGGAAACGGGCGGAAATTTTGGAAATTATCAACTTTTCCACCTCTTTATCCGCGATGGAAACCAGATCTTTGGCATCTTTTTTGTCGATGTCGTTTTCAGAAATCCTGCCGAAATAGCGCAGAGCCTCTTCTCCGGCACATTTGGCAATGGTATTGAGAAATTCGATCATTTCAGCAATTCTCCCACAACTTTTGCAGTTCACCTAAATCGTTGCATGTCCAATCCGGAGTGACCGGGGCGTAACTTGCCAGATCGGCGCCGGGTCCCACGATGCGGCAGGTGAAGCTCCCGGCATTGGTTCCGGCGGCAATATCAGTGGCAAGCCGGTCACCGATCATCATGGTCTGCGAAGCATCCAGTCCCAATCTCCCGGCGGCGGAACGGATAAATCCGGCGGCGGGTTTGCCCAGTTGACAGAGAGTTTTGCCGGAAGCCAGCTCCACACAGCGGGAAATCGCTCCGCAATCGACCAGACAGGTGGGCAGATCACTGGGGCAGAAAACATCCGGATGAGTGGAAAATCCCGGCACATTTTCCCGGACAAAGTATGCCGCTTTGCACAAACGCTCATACACCAGTTTTTTATCAAAGGAAACGATCACCGCATCCGGCTGGTCATCCACGATCTCAAATCCGTGTCCCCGGAGTTCCTCTGCCATGGCGGGCATTCCCAGAAGATAGAGTTTTTTCCATTCCGGATGCTCATTTTTCAGGGTATCAACGAGGAAGTCAGTGGCGGTATAGAAATTCTTTTCCGCGGCATGCAAGCCGAACTTTTCCAATCTGGCGACATATTCGCTTTTGCTGTAAGAGGTGTTGTTCGAGCAGTAAGCGTAGGGTATCTGCCGCTCCTCAAGAAAGCGGATAAAGGGCATGGTTGTCGGATAGAGACGGCTGCCGTGGTAGATCGTACCATCCATATCCAGAAAAACTGCCTTTACTGCAGAAAATTTTTCT
>JAZUPS010000091.1:0-3063 GCA_045605305.1 Victivallaceae bacterium | reverse complement strand
AGCTGCTGATGAAAAAAGCAGATCCCAACATTTGCTTGCCGGGGAAAAGTGGTTCAGCCTTTGCAAAGGCTGCCGTTGAACACAAGGATGCCGTCTTGATAACGCTTCTTGTGAATGGCGGCGGAAAAATTACCGATCAGTTGCTGCAGACCATTCAGGACAATCCGACCCGTAATTTGCTGATGTCGCTCAAAAATCAAAAAAAAGTTCCTGTTTTTGATTATCTGTTATCTGTATTGCACAGTCACTATGTGCAAAAATTTAAACAACACCAGCGCTATCTTCAGGAAAAAACAAAGAAGAAAAAGGTTTCTTTTAAAAGCCAGCCGGGGAATTTTTGTATGGACTTGGTGCCGCAAAAAGCTGAGAGTGCAAAATATTCTCACATGTTACCATTGCGTGTTGAAGTTCTCAATGCCGGTAGAAAAGTTGCAGAACTGCGTTTCAGTTCGGGCAGACTCAACGGATGGAACTTTTTTTATTATCCGTCAGGTGAATGCTCAGCTGCATTTTTGATGAAAGATCAAGCTCTTCAAAAAGTACTTTTTTATAATCGGAGCGATGCTGAAAAAATAAACGATACCCCAGCTATATTAAGCAAACTGACGGAGATCACAACTGATTTTTGGAAATCTTTGGATAAGTGTCAGTGTTCATTTTATGTGGTTGCTTTTACAATAAGAAGCGCAGAAAAAATTCCTCTGAAGTTGGCGTCCGGTCCGTTAAATATCATCACGGTTTTGGATGAAAATAACAAACGGGGCATGTCTTTTATGTTCAATCAGAAAAAAGCAAACGGTTTACGCTGCTGGTATGATGACAAAGGTTTTTGTTACGCAGAAGAGAGCGTGTATGATGGGAAGGGGGCGAAATGTGATTTTTATATGCCGTTTTCGTTACCGGATGTTCGCTCTTTGATGACAGAGTTCAGAGCTGATAAAAATCCGTTTCAGCTGCCGGAATACACAAAAACACTGCATTCTCAGAAGCGGGGAATTTCTGATACAGCAGCAACAGTTTCTCCCGGGAGCGTGTCTGCAAGATCATTAAAAAAATTCAGTAAGTCGCAGCAGCTGGATTTGAATGTTTCAAAGACCATCCCGTTTAATGTTGTCACGCATTATGACAGCGATGCTGATCTGTTCTTTGGGCGTTACATGGCTGGTTTTCGCGCCCGGTATCTGCAAACCTACGGCAGACGATCCGCCGGATACAGTATCCGCTATGTGCAGAATGATTGTCATGCAGATATATTTATTTACGATTCCCGAAACATGGATGTTGAACATGAAATGCAGGCATTTGTGAAGAATATGAAGCTGACTGAAAAAATGGGAATATACCGGAATGTGTCAGTTGATCCTGAAATCAAAACAGGGATCTTGAAACACAGCGGCGTGAAGTATCAGGCAAATATGTGTTCTTACAGCAGAAAACAAAGGGGCGCTTGGAAGAGATTTTCAAGCTTGACACTGATCTTGAAGAGAAATTCTCACTTCATTAAACTGCGTATTTCTTCATCTGTCTGGAATCCCCGTCAGGTGAATGCTTTTATTGAATTTTTGGACAAGGCGATATATCGCCGGGATAGAAACAGTAAAATCCGTTCCGGCACGAAGCAGCAGTTGGTTCTGCGTGGAAAAAGCAGCGGTGCGCAGCCGAAGAGGGCATTGAAAACGCCTTATTATGATCCGGACTTAAAAGTAGCTTTCCCTTTGCTGCTGAATGGTTATACTGCCTTCCAGTTAAAACCTGAGTCGAAAAAAGATCCCGGATTTGAGATTTGTTATATAAAAGATGACTATCATGCCGATGTATATGTCGTCCCTGCCGGAGTACAGAGTTTTAATGCCGGTTTTGCGAGGGCGCAGCAAAAATACGCCTCTCAGTTCAGAGTACTGCAGCTCTTGAAGGTTATAAAAAAGGCGCCCCAGATCGTTCTTTTGCCGATACGCAAGTTTAACTTTGCTCCGGGAATCAGCTATCAGCCCTATTATTATAAATACGATTGCATGACAAAGGATGGACTTGCAAAGCCGCAACTTTTGGCGGGAATTTTTTTTCAGGCGAATGGCAGGAACTTTCAGATTTCGCTGTTCAATCACAACGGTAACAAAAACAACCGACAGGAGTTGGAAGGAATCGTAGCAGATTTTGATCGGAAAGTATTATCTGTTCTGAAACAACATCCCCCCCGGAGATCCTCGGTACAAAATGCGGGGAGCAAGTCTGAAGAGAACTTTTCAAAGATCGTGGATAAACAGAGTTTTCTGTAATGCCACAGAATTGGCGTATTAAAGGAGCAGACTTATGACTGCAAAGCAAATCACTGTGATAAAAAAATTATTGGTTTCAGGTAGTTATGCAAAAGCGGAATACCTTTTGGAAAAACAGTTAGCTGTTGTACCTGATGATATTGATGCACTCAAACTGTATGGCACTTTACGGCTCTTTCAGCTGGATTTTGCAAAGGCGCAGATGCTTCATGATAAAGCGAACGCTGCAATGGCGGGCAGGAGTACCGGAACGACGGACCGGGCTGGCAAAAAAAGGAAAATTTTCTGTTTCCTGATTATTTCCGCGGCGTTAGCGGCAATCATCTGGGGCATCTGGGAGATCCGTTATCAAATCCGGGTGCGTGACCCAAACACTCCGGAATATCATCAAATGTATCAGAAAAAACTTGAAAAAGCGGCAAAGAATGGAGATAAAGAGGCTGCTTTTGAACTGGCATCTTACTTTATGATATTTTACAAGAAATATCCGATTCCCAGTATCATGTCCAAGGTGATTTATTGGAGCAAGGAAGCCGCAAAGTTAGGAAAAAAAGAATCGGCGTATAATCTGGGACTGTTCTATAAATGGGGAGAAGATGTAAAAAAAGATCTTGCCGAATCCTTCAGATGGTTCAAAATGGCTGCTGAGCAAGGCCACATAAAAGCAGAATTTGATGTTGCCATGGCATATTACAGCGGATCAGGCGTTGCCAAAAATCTGCCGGAGGCATTGAAATGGATGAAGCGGAGCGCAGATAACGGATATGCGCCGGCATTGTATAATTTA
>JAZUPS010000090.1:0-3126 GCA_045605305.1 Victivallaceae bacterium | reverse complement strand
TTCATCGGCGGCAGAATGCCAGGCGGCGTTGATGTCGCCGTCGGGGATCTTGCTTTTGGCAAAGGCATGAACCCCGGGATTTTCCGGAAGCAGGTGTTTTATATCGGCAAACTCGATTTCATGAGGCAAAATCCCTCGCGTTTGAGCTTCCACAGCAAGATTGCCCGCCAATTCTCCGGCGGCAGTCATCAATGAAATCATCCGCAGTGCACATCCAAGATCGTGATCCGCCCCCAAGTGCCGCCCCGCAACGACCACCCCATGCACCTTTTCGGGGAAAAGCAAATCCATGGGAACCGGTATGGAAACGCGTATCTCCCAACAGGAGGCGGCAATGGTCCAATCCTGATAATCTTCGCTTTCCAAAAAGAGATCCTGCGCATGGGTGTCCAAATTGGATATGACATGGAAGAAGGCCTTGCGGTGTTTCCCTTTACCTGCAAAAAAATCTTTGATTGTGTACTCCTTTACCGGTTTGATACGCAACCCTTCCCGAACACCGGGATTGTCGGAAAGCTGTATGCAAAGCCTTCCGGTGCGGAAATCATCCTGCAAATGCAAAGTTGTACTGAAAAGAAAACTTTTTGAAAAATCTTCCAAATCATATTGCGCCACCCGTCCGGCATCGAAGTTCTGCACATGTAAGTATTTGCCGCCGATTTTACCCATACTGCTGGTGTAGCTGTTGAATTCCCGGTCGTTCATACGGCCGCAGGTCAAGGAAGCTTTTGCCATTGCACAAAGCACAGCATCGGCAGTGGAATCAATAAATGTATATGCCGATGCTGTGAATAGTTTCCCCCGGTGGTTGCGGTAGGTTACAGAACAGACCCGGTCGCCGGATTTTTCCACATTGGCAACAGCAGCACCGTACTCCAATACGACCCCGGCATTGATTGCGGCGTTCTCCAGTTCCAGTTTCAAACTTTCGCTCAAGGAGTGATAACCGGTATATTTTTCCGAGTTATCCTGCAAAACTTTGGCAACTCCGCCTACATCCTGAATGTACGATCGGGCAACAAATCCCCCGGTCCAGACACCGCCCGGGTAGAAGTTTTTTTCGATTGCCAATACTTTGGCTCCCCGCCTGGCGGCGGTGATGGCAGCAATGATCCCGGCAGTACCCAAACCGGCGACCACGCAATCAAACTCACACGTTTCCGGAACCGGAGTATCGGGAATTTGAGCATATTCAAAGCATCCTTGCACCCCGGCGTCCAATGCAGTGACAGCATTGTCAAAAACAGGAGAACTTATGCGGGAAGCAGACCAGATGATTTGAGCTTCAGCTGACACTGCCGGACGTTCGGTCCAATATTCATGCAATTTTTTCCGGACAATAAATGGATCGTCATCAGCATTGCATGGCATTTCCAGAGTATAGATTTTTTCTGCCGGAGTGCGGAACAATTCAAGCGTGCCATATTTTCCCTCCGGAAGAGTTTTTCCGGAAAAGACCGCAGCGGTAAAAATCTTTTTTCCACCATTGCATCTGGCATCGATAACCTTTTCTGCCTCAATATTGATCTCTTGGCCGCACCAGTCGATAAAGGTGTAAACTTTGCCGGATTTACGGATAAATTCCAGCCCCAGCAATGGCTGGATCTGCCGTTTTATGCACCATGCCGCCAACACCGGAGCCAATGCTGCCGGCAAAAGCCGGTCGTCTTCCAGAGCGTAACGGGCAATAAGCTCCTGCCGTAACTCTTCAGATGCGGCACAAACTAAAGGCTGTGACCAGTTTTTTCCCTGCAAAAAGGCAAAGGCGTAATCACTGCCGACCGAAATCGAACTGTCAACCAACAGTGAATTCTTTATAGCCGAAGCCAAACCGCAACCGTAAAATGTCGCCCCCAGAATGAGCGTATCTGTTGAGTAATCTGTTTTCATATAAAAATTCTTCTATTCATTTGGCTTTCCAGCGCAAATTAGCTTGCTGATACCCCGCCATTGTGGCATTGAGACTGGAAGCGATACTGAAATCAACCGAACCATCAAAGCGGCAGTTATTGTAGCCGAAATGCTGCATCGACCCCGGAAGCCACCTGTTATGGGAATCGTTGGACCGGGCAATATCGCCGACCATTACCTGTTCGGAGGGCTGCTTATATTTCCAACTGGTTGAACCGGCAGTTATTTTCCTGCCCAGCATGGAAATTCTCGGACATGGATTTTGATTTTTTGCATTGTCAGCATAACTATTATGAAACAAGCCATACCACTTGGAATCTGATTTTTTGCTGTATCCGAATGCCGCAGTATATTGAGTATAAATGCGGCCATAATTCTCTTCGGTCGGATAAACTTCGCCGCCGGATTTTCCGGAAAACGGGTAGTCTTTGCGGCGGCTGAATCCGGGACAAACGATCAAAGCGTGATTTTTTGACGAATATTTTTCACTGTGGAACAAATAGGGACCGACACCGCCACTTGCTCTCTGGTATGCGTAAATAAAGTGATAATAGCCTTTTGCACCATACGCACCGACGAATGGTCCCCACTCCTGATTGTCATTGCCATACTGCATAAAGGCATAACCGATTTGCTTTAAATTGCTCTGGCAGGCAGCAGTTTTTCCCCGTTCCCGCGCCTTTTGCAAAGCAGGCAGCAGCATTGCCGCCAAAATGGCGATAATGGCGATAACAACCAGCAGTTCTATTAAAGTGAAATGGGAGTGGGCGGGGGACAAAGGAAACTTTTTTTCACGGGAAAAAAATTTTCTTCTTTCCCCCGCGCCCCCTTTCTCTTTCAAAAAAAGCGGGGTGATTTTGCTCCAGTTTGTCGCAAAATTCAACAAGGTAAAAAATGCAATTTTCAACGACTGTAATTCGATCGGCGAGGAAATTGATTGAGCTGTATTGATTTTCATAGTTTCCCTTTCCTGTGATTATTGGATGAAATCGCTTGAACTGTTTAAAAATTCATCCCGTTTTTTATCTCATTGAGCATTGCTTCAAACCGTCTTCCGTATTCAATATAACTGGTGTATTTGATCATCTCCGGATCGGCACTGTTTCCGGAATCGGCATGCAGTACCGGGGCGATATGAGGTTCGATGGAAAATCCGCCGTCATAACCGTTTTTCAGCAAATCGATCAATATGGCACGGACATCGCCGTTGCCATT
>JAZUPS010000089.1:0-22107 GCA_045605305.1 Victivallaceae bacterium | reverse complement strand
AGGGCAAAGCCCGACGAAGAGCCTGAACGGAACAAAGTGAAGTGAAGGCAACCGACAACAAAGTGAGAATTGCGATATTGGCATAAGCCAATAAGAGCAACGCGGAGATACAAAACAAAAAATGACGGCAAAATTTATTTTGCACGTCAATTTTTGGGAGTGTATCAAAGCAATTCTCACGGAGAATGCAAGCAAAAAAATGGAGCCAATTATCGGAATCGAACCGATGACCTATTCATTACGAGTGAATTGCTCTACCGACTGAGCTAAATTGGCATCCGTATATTTCTTAATATAACACCACTTTGAAGTTATTTCAATACCACTTTGCGGAAATTTTTCTTTCCGGCGCGCAAAGTGATACTTCCGGAAGCGAAATTATCAGCGGTCAAAGTCAAATTGACATCAGTTACTTTCACATCGTCCAGAGAAACTGCTCCGCCTTGAATGAGACGGCGGGCATCGCTGGTGCTTTTGCAGATACCGGAAAGTACCAGCAATCGGGGGATAGTCAGACCTTCAGCAATGTCAGAAGCGGAAACGGCAGTTTCCGGCAAAGAAGCAACTGCATCTGCCGCAGAAAGTTTGGCAATAGAACTGCTGGTGGCAACTTTATTTTCCGGATCGGCAAAACCGAACTTGCTTCCGGCAGCCAGATAAGCATCTTTTGCCGCCTGTTCACCGTGGGCAAGTTTGGTGGCTTCGTAAGCAAGGATCTCTTTTGCACGGTTGATATTGGGCTGTTCAGCGATAGCCAGACACTCTTCCAAAGGCAATTCGATAGCGAACTTGAGCAAAAGTTCTTTGACCATGGCATCATCGCTGTTGCGCCAGAACTGGTAGTAATCAAAAGCACTGGTACGGTTCAAATCGAGCCAGACACTGGTGCCGCCGACGGATTTACCGAATTTCTGTCCGGTAGCGGGGTTCATCAAAAGAGGAATCGTCAGGCAATCGGCCTGTTTTTCCTCATCATACATGCGGCGGATAAGTTCAGTTCCGGCGACCATGTTTCCCCACTGATCCTGACCGCCGATCTCCAGAGTGCAGTTATACTCTTTATTCAGGTAATAAAAGTCATATCCCTGCAAAAGCGAGTAACTGAATTCCAGAAATGACAATCCGTTTTCCATGCGGCTTTCCACGGATTTCTGCGCCAGCATACGGTTGACGGAGAAACGGCTGCCGATGTCGCGAAGGAAGTCCAGAAGTTTGATTTTACCGAGCCAGTCGTAGTTGTTGACAAAGTTTGCTTCGCCATTTTCCAGAGTGATAAAACGCGCCAGCTGAGACTTCAGGCACTCAACATTGTGAGCGACGGTCTCCAGAGTCAGCATGTTACGGGCGGTTGAACGGCCGGATGGATCACCGATGGCGCCGGTGGCACCGCCGACCAGCACCGTGGGGACGTGTCCGGCTTTCTGCAGCATACGCATAGCCATGACCGGCAGGAGATGCCCCACATGCAAGCTGTCGCCGGTGGGATCAAATCCGCAGTAAAAGACCACCTTTTCCGTGGTCAGTTTTTTTTCAATAAGAGCGGAATCGGTTTCCTGATAGATGAAACCGCGTGCTTTGAGTTCCTGATAAATATTCATTATAAAAATCCTTGAGTTGGGAAATTATTCAATGTCCGATAGTGATTTTCGGCAGCGGCAGTTTCCGCCACGCCCGGTGGTGAACCATTTTTCCTTCAGCAAGCCAACGTTTTTCAAAATCGCTTTTGATACCGGTCAGATCAGCAATTCCTTCGGGAAAATATTCAAACAATCCGGAAGCAGCGATAACTTTATTCACCGCCTCACAATAATACTCATCATCACTGGAAAAGTGAAAGATCCCATCAGCTTTCAACACCCGGTGAAGCTGAGTGGTAAAGTCACTGCAAAGCAGCCGGTTGCCGCGATGACGGTTCTTCGGCCACGGATCGGGACAGAGGATATGGATACGGTCAAGAGAAGAATCCGGCAGCATCATTGCGATCAAGTTCCGCGCTTCCACCCGCAAGACCTGCATATTGGTCAGGCGGCGGTGTTCCATTTTTTTCACCACCTTGCGCAGTCTGCCGAGCATCACATCGGCGGCGTAAACGGTGCGTTCCGGATAACGCTCCGCCAGTGCCACAGTAAAACTGCCGGCACCGCACCCCATATCCAGTTCAACAACCTCTCCGACGGGAACCACATGACAATATGATTCGGTCAAAATGGATATTTTTTGATCTTCGACATGACCAGCCATAACTTAAATCGCCTCCCGATCCTTGACCCACTGACGCATGGCAGAGAGGGTTTCATCGTAATTTTCCAGCATCGCTTTGGCAAAGAGTTTGAAGTACTCGATCCATGCTTCCCGGAAATCGCCCAGCGCCCGCACCCGATCGGCAAAAATTTCATCGGGGTTCATCTCTTCGCTTTCCGGGAGTTTGAATGAACCGAAAACGAAGTTATCGGCATCGAAAGTGCCACTCCAGATGGAGTTGTCATCCCGGGTCAGAGAAACTTTCGCCTTGCGGAGTTTTTTGCCGACACCGAGGGCGGCTTTAACTTCTGCACTGCGGATGGGACTGTCACCTTTTTTGATCGTGGCTTCACCGGAACCCAGAGCATCACCATCACCGGAAAAGAGCAGAGGATCTTCGATCATGGCATCAAATTCGTTGTTGCCGACGGTAACTTTGCCGACCTTTTCGCAGTAGTACAAAAGCCAGGTGAGAAAATCTCTGCCGATAGCAGGTTCAGTCGGGGCATTGGGATTGCCGGAAAGTTCAAGATTGGGAACTGACGACACCGTGGTGTGGAACTCCCTATCCAGAATCAGCGCCGGAGTAAGCTGGATCAATTCCAGTTTGGTCGCCCGGTAAAATTGATCGACAAAAAGGTCGATCTGAGTCTGACTTGCCGTGCCGAGATAGAGCAGTTTGCTGTGGGGCTCAAGCACCATGGGGACACCGGATAATGCAGGAGGCATTTTGCTGATATGCCGCTCGGTAACATCCTCTTTGATCTTGCGTTTATCTTTGCCGGAAACATATTCTCTGCCGGGATTGGCGGCAAGAAATGCCTGTTCTTCACGCATACAAAGCGCATTGAGCAACGAAGCAGGGATCTTACGCACCGCCTGACGGAGAGTAAGACAGTACGCCCCTCCCCGGATAATGGTCGTTTCATCAATATTCGTATCCAGCAGGTGTTTGCCGGTCACCCAACCGAGCTGAGTTTCGGCAGAAACAGAATCCAATGTTCCGGCTTTGTTGGGTAGAAAACAACTTGCAAAATCTTCGGGAATATCTCCCTCGATCTCAAACATCGTAAAGGTAAATGAACCACGGTCAAAAGGCATGATAAACTCCTGAATTTCAATAAATAACCCTGCGGCACAAACCGCAGGGAAGTTGCGGGACAAACGGCATCAGAATTGATGATCTTCACCGAATCCGTAATTTTCGATCACATAGTCCAGATCTTTGTCACCGCGTCCGCTGCAGGTGGCAATGATCGAACCGTAGGGATGGGTTTTCGCCCATTTCATCGCGTAAGCTACAGCATGAGCGCTTTCCAGAGCTGGAATGATACCCTCATAGCGGGAAAGTTTGAAGAAGGCATCGACCGCCTCTTCATCGTCGATGGTCTCATACTGTACGCGGTTGAGATCCTTCCAGAAAGCATGTTCCGGACCAACGGAAGGATAATCCAAACCGCTGGCAATGGAGTAGACCGGAGCCGGTCCGCCATCTTTATCCTTGAGCATGTAACTGCGGAATCCGTGCATTGAACCGGGTTCACCATAGGTCAAACTGGCAGCATGTCCGCCGAAAGCAGAACCATGACCGAGAGGTTCGATACCGATCAGATCGACCGGATCAGCAAGGTAAGCCGCGAAACTGCCGGCAGAATTGGAACCGCCGCCGACACAGGCACAGACCGCATCGGGCAAGTGACCGGTCATATCCAGAAACTGCTGACGGGATTCTTCACCGATGCAGTACTGGAAATCGCGCACCATCATCGGGAAAGGATGGGGGCCCAAAACCGAACCGATGCAGTAGATCGCGGTTTTGTACTGTCTGGCATAGGATTCAAAGGCAGAATCGACCGCCTCTTTCAAGGTCTTCAAACCGTGGGTCACCGGAACGACCTCAGCGCCGAGAATACGCATACGCGCCACGTTGGGAGCCTGTTTGGCAATATCGACCTCCCCCATGTGGATCTCACACTTCAAACCGAAGTAAGCAGCGGCAGTAGCCAGAGCCACGCCATGCTGACCGGCACCGGTTTCAGCGATGAGTTTCTCTTTCCCCATATAGGATGCCAGAAGCGCTTCACCCATGCAATGGTTGAGCTTGTGAGCGCCGGAGTGGTTCAAATCCTCCCGTTTGAGGTAGATGTGACAGTTGCCAAGCATTTCGGAAAGACGGTTGCAATGGTAAACCGGAGTGGGTCTGCCCTGAAACTCCTTGCGGATGCGGCGCAATTCGCTGATAAATTTGGAAGATTGACAGATCGTCCGGTAAGCCTGATCGATTTCGCGGCATGCTTTTTCCAAATCAGCCGGCAGCTCCATGCCGCCGTAGGGACCGAAGAAACCATTCTGGTCGGGGTAATCACGGAAATAACGTTTGAAATCCATTTTTATATATCCTTAAAAAAGTAGTAAAACATTCAACAGAAAAAAGTTGCTCATCCAACTGCGGATGAAGCGGAATACGGAAAAGCTGCCGCATCGGAAAAGTATTCCGTGCGGCTTTCAATATCGTGTCGGCGCCAGGCGCCATCGTCTGAAAAATCCGTATTGCATAGCGGGAGAGTTCTCCATTATAACCGGGGTGATCGCAAAGGTCATACAAAAATCCGGATCGACGAAGAGGAAGCAGATATTTCCCTATCGCAACAGGAATTTTTGAGGACTTTTGAAATTCCCTCAAACATTAACTTTATAATATAACTCCGACTTTCCGTTAATGCAAATGGGAATGAAAAATTTTTTCATCCGGCAATGTACACTTCAGGGTGATTTTTTCAACCACGGAGCATTTTCTCCGACCGCCGCCCGGTAACACCAGTCGATGTGGATGATCTTCCCATCCTTTGACCAGACAAAAAGATAAACCGCCGGCTTGTCGTATGCAAAAACATCCAGCTGCCTTCCCGGAGCAAATCCGTTGTTTAGCAAATAGACAAATGTGGGAGGAGCAAGAGGTTCGGCATCAGAAAAAACCGGTTCCCCGCAAATTTTCCGGCAATCATCAGTACTCCGGCAGCTGCTGATTGCCGAAACCAGTTTTCCGGAGCGGGCAAGAGCAGCACTGTATTCCATAAGGGCGTTATTTACCGCAAAAAGCACATTTATCACAGCAAAAACCAAGACCAGATCCAAAAAACGGGCTTTGGGAAAAAGTTTCAGCTTTTTCAGAAAAAATGCCGCCAGAAAAGCAGAGCCCAAAACCAGAGCTGCCGCCGCCAGAAACCACCAAGCTCCGCAACACAATATTTTCACATTATCCGGCTCATAAGAAAGGCGCATCCCGGCAGGGACAAACTCCTGATAGACAACATAGTGCGCCATACCATACGCCTGATGACCATAAAGCTTCATCCGGCTGAAATAAAATGATTCCACCACCAGATAGAGCGCAAAAATGACCAATATCCAACCACTTATCCGCAGTAGAATGGCAAATATTTTTTTAATCCGGGAACTCATCATTGCTCTGCCCCGTTTTCAAAACGTTTGCGGATCCTCAGACAGAGATTTACCACAAGAGTTAAAACGATCACCGATGCCGCAGCTCCCAGAGATGAAAAGAAAGGGATCGTCACCATGGCAATGGCAAAGAGGGCATCCGGCGGAAAGAAACAGGATAGACACCCATCGGCGGCAAAGAAGAAAGCAAAAACCATCCACGGATAATAACGGAAATTGCAATACCCGGCAACAGCTTTCATAACATAATTGAACTCAAGGACTATCGACATACCCCACACCGAGCCGATCAAAACCGCCAGCCCCATGGAAGAATCAAGCATATACAAATTTTCTTCATCAAAGAGCAACAGCGGCAGACGGGCGAAAAAGGGCGTGGCAAAAGCTCCGGCATACCATCCGAGAAGAATCAGACCTTTTTTGCGAAAAAAACCTTTTTCCCGGCATTTTATCAGCCAGATCAGAGGCAAAATCAGCAGCAGCAACGGAGTGAGCAAAACAAATCCGGCGATCATACCCATGCACCTTTCCATAAATCCGACCTCCATTAAACGGCAATAAGATACACCACAGGAGAGGCAAATTCAAGTTTCCGGTAAAAAAAATCCGGCGAAAATGGGATAAAAACACTCCGGCACACTTGAGAAAAACGCTTTGCGCGTATATATTATAAAATCACCGGTTTTCCGGATTTTCAGAGAGGAAAGATGATGACAGAAAAAAACAGAAAAATTATCTCCGGAATAATCCGGACTGCGATCAAGCTGGCGATCGCCGCCGCTGTCATCCTCTGGTTCTGCCGTTCCTGCGATTTCGACATAGTTTCCGGCTTTGCCTCCTTCGATTACCGGATACTGATCCCGGTATTTCTGATCTCCATCTTCACCGCCGCCGCCGCAAGCTGGCGCTGGAAAGCCCTTTCCGGCACCATCGGCATCAAGTTGAGTGCCATGCAGGCATACTCCCTCACTGTTCAGGGAATGTTCTTCTCTCTGGTGATCCCCGGCGGTTCCATAGGCGGGGATGTGGTAAAAATGGCGGCCCTTGCCAACCATGTTCAACATGGCAGCCGCACCGAAGGGGTATTTTCCATCATGATGGATCGTATCGTCGGTATGATCTCCCTTTTCGCCTTCGCACTGCTCCTGCTTTTCCGGGATCGCGGACTTTTTGAAAAACTCCAGCTGGATAAATTGCCGGAAAATTTCGATGGAATGGTCATGTGGTGGCTCTTTACCGGAGTGTGCAGCGCCGGATTACTGGTGGCTCTGGCGGTATTCATTCACCGGAAAATCGAAAAACTTCCCGGCATCAAAGAACTTATCGGATTTGCCGACCGGAAAAGTTCCGGCAAAATCTCCCGCATTTCCGCCGCCGCCGACACCTATGCCGCCCACGGCTGGCAAATAACTTTCTGGGTGATCATCACCCTCTTTACCATCCACCTCACTCCGGCACTCTCTATGGCACTGCTTCTGACCGGAACCGGGGTGGAAATGAAGCTCATCCCGATCATTACCGCTGTGATCATCGGCAACATCGCCGGATTGGTTCCGCTTTTTCCCGGCGGCATCGGCACCCGGGATGCAGTTACCATCGCCCTGCTGGTCTCTGCCGGATACCCGCCGCAATCAGCCGCCACCGCCCAGCTGCTTGCTACTGCGGCGTTGATCGTTTTCAACCTGACCGGGGCATTCTTTTTCATCTTTGACCGCAAACACTCCGAGGTACAGCAATGAACGAATTTCAGCTCGATATGACGCTTGACAAAACCGGCAATAACTTTCAGGAATCACTCAACTCCGGCAAGTTCATCTTCCTTGCCGAGTGTTCCCCGCCGGATAATGAACAGAATATCAACTCTGCCGTCAACCGGATCATGCCCCTTGCCGAAACTATGGCAAAACAGGAAGACCTGGGCGGCGGTCTGGCGATCACCGACTTGAATGGTTCGCCGTGGAGCGCGGCTGAAATCGCCGCCGCCATGCCGGAAAATCTCCGGAACAACAACTGCTATTACCTTTCCGGCAGCAATCGGAATGCCGAAGAGATCAACCGGCAGCTCAATCTTGCCGCCAACGCCGGAGCTATGAACATCATCCCGGTTTCCGGTTTCGCGGCAGACTTGACACCGCGTATATGCGCCTCCCGCAATTTTTTTGACAGCACCAGACAACTGAAACTGATTTCTGAACGGGAAGAAAAATTCTTTGCCGGAGTGCAGTTCAATCCATTCCACTACGATCTGGATACAGTCCTTGCCTCTTATGCTTCACTGGTGGGAAAAATCGATGCCGGGGCGCAATTCATCGTCTCCCAAAGCGGATGGGATATGCTCCAGAATCAAACTCTCGCATGGTTTCTGCTCAACCGCCAGAGTTATCTGCCGCTGATCGCTCACCTGACACTGCTTACTCCGGATAAGGCGGAAAAAATCGTTGCTGGGAAGATCCCCGGAGTCCGGATCAGTCCGGCTTTTGCCAAACTTCTCTCCCGGGAACTCAGCGGCAGCAAGGCACAATTTGAGGCTGCCCAGTACCGGAGGATCGAATTACAGAGTGCCGGATGCCGCCTGATGGGTTACAGCGGAGTGCAGATCTCCGGCGTGGACTTTTCCGGACGCGCCCAGATAGTGGCATCCAGAATCCGCTCCGCCCTGCGGGAGTTCCGCACCTTTGAACACTGGCTGGATGAGTACAACTCCCATCAGGCAGGCGCAGAAATCAACAGCGGCATCGACCGTTATCACCTCTTTGACCGGGTCTTGCGGAGGGCTTACCCCTTTGATGAACCACCCCCGATAACCTCCCCCGGAAAAACAGAATACCCCTGGAAAGAGAAGCTGGCTTACCGCCTCAAACACTTCTTTTTTGCCAATGCTGACAAACAGCGCCCCGGACGGGATTTCCTGCTGAAAAAACTTCTGGCAGATTGCAAAGGCTGTGAAAAGTGTACCCTGCCCCGGAATCATTACATCTGCACCCGCAACTGCCCGACCTCCCAAAGCAACGGCCCCTGCGGTTCGGTAAGAGAAGACGGAAAGTGCGAAATTACCCGTCAGGAGTGTATTTTTGTCAAAAAAATCCGCTGTTCACGCTGGCGGGAAAGCATTTCCTGTTTGGAATAAGAGGAATTTGGAGGTATATTATATAATGAACGGAATTGCCAGCGAAAAAAAAGTGTCCCGCCGGGTGCTGTTTGTATGCACCGGCAACACCTGCCGCAGTCCCATGGCTGAGTTCTGTTTCCGGGAAGCAGTTTCCGGCATGGATACAGCCGTGATGTCGGCAGGGCTTTACGCATTCGACGGTGAAGCAATGAGTGAAAACTCTCTTGCCGCACTGAAGGAAGAGGGTATCGACGGCAGAAGTTTCCGTTCTCAGAGCGTAACTTACGATCTGGTAAAGGAAAGTGATTTGATAGTGACCATGACCGCCGGACACAAAGCGGAATTGGTCATGCGTTACCCGGATGCGGCAGAGAAGTGTCACACTCTGCTGGAAAATTCCGGCGGTGATCTGCCCGATCCTTTCGGTCAAAACCTGACGGTTTACCGGAAAACTCTGCAGATCATCCGTCAGGGCGTTTTGATCTGGAAAGAGTATCTGGAAAAACAAATTTAAGAAAATATTGTTCTTCAATAACGAGAAAGGAAAAGTAAATGAAAGAACTTACTGACATCGCAAACCGTAAGCTGACCATCTCCCTCGGAGCTGACCACGGCGCATTTGAATCCAAAAACGCCATTGCGGAGTTCCTCAAAGCTGCCGGTCACAACGTTATCGATTGCGGAGCGTTTACCATCGACCCGGAAGATGACTATCCCGATTTCGCCGTCCCCGCTGCAAAAGCGGTCGCCATGGGCAAAGCTGATGCGGCAATTCTTTTCTGCCGTTCCGGAATCGGCGTCAGCATCGCAGCCAACCGTTACCACGGTGTCCGCGCCGCTCTCTGTCACACCACCAAAAACGTGGTTTCCAGCCGTCAGCACAACTGCTCCAACTGTCTGGTGCTTTCCGGTGACAATCTCTCTCTTGATGAGATGAAAGAGTATATCACCCTCTGGCTTGCCACTGATTACAGCGGTGATGCCCGTCATACCAGACGCCTTGCCAAACTGGAAAAAGCCTCCTATGATGATATCGCCGCGCTCCGCGATGCTGACCCGGAACTTGCCGCCATGATCGACCGCGAAGCCGCCCGTCAGAATGACGGAATCGAATTGATCGCCAGTGAAAACTTTGCCAGCTGTGCCGTCCGTGCCGCGCAGGGTTCAGTTCTCACCAACAAATACGCTGAAGGTTACTCCGGCAAACGTTACTACAACGGTTGTGAATTTATTGACGAAGTGGAAACCCTCGCCATTGAACGCGCCAAAAAACTTTTCGGTGCTGAAGCTGCCAACGTGCAGCCCCACAGCGGCAGCGGCGCCAATCAGGCAGTTTACACCGCTTTGTGCCAGCCCGGAGATACCGTACTTGCCATGAGCCTCGACCACGGCGGTCACCTGACCCACGGTCATCCCCTGAACTTTTCCGGCAAGCTCTACAATATGGTTCCCTACGGTGTCAGTGCTGAAACCGAACAGATCGACTATGATGAAGTGGAAAAACTCGCGCTTGAGTGCAAACCCAAAATGATCCTTGCCGGTGCCAGCGCTTATCCCAGAATCCTCGACTTCCCCCGTCTGCGTGAGATCGCGGATAAAGTCGGTGCCATCCTCTTCGTGGATATGGCGCACATCGCCGGTCTGGTCGCCGCCGGAGAACACCCCTCCCCGGTTCCCTATGCCGACATCGTAACCACCACCACCCACAAAACCCTGCGCGGTCCCCGCGGCGGTCTGATCCTCTGCAAAGAGCAGTACATCAAAGCGATCAACTCCGCGGTCTTCCCCGGTCTGCAGGGCGGTCCTCTGGAACACGTCATTGCCGCCAAAGCGGTCTGCTTCGGTGAAGCACTCAAAGATGAATTCAAGACCTATCAGCATCAGGTGAAACTCAATGCGACGAAACTTGCCGATGAGCTTGCCGCCCGCGGATTCCGTATCGTTTCCGGCGGTACTGACAACCATCTGGCTCTGATCGACCTGCGTCCGAAACATGCCACCGGCAAAGAGGTCGCCAATGCTCTGGATAAAGCCCGGATCACCGCCAACAAAAACATGATTCCTTTCGATCCGGAAAAACCCTTTGTCACCAGCGGTATCCGTATCGGTACCCCGGCGATCACCACCCGCGGTCTGAAAGAAGCCGAAATGGTCAAAGTTGCCGAATTTATCGACCGTGCAGTTGCCGCCAAAGATGATGATGATGCTCTGGCCGCCATCGGTGAAGAGGTGAAAGCCTTTATGGCAAACTTCCCCATGCCCCAATTTTAATCAACGTTAAATCAGGATTGTTAAAAAAATGATTGACATCAAAATTCTCCGCGACAATGCGGAAATGGTGCGGCAGAACTGCATCCGCCGCGGTTATCCCATCGACATCGAAGGATTGGTCAAACTGGATAATGACTGCCGTCAGCTTTCCAGCGAAATCGAAGTTCTCCGCAGTGAACGCAACCGCCTCAGCAAAGAGTGCGCCAAAGATCCCGCCGCCAGAGATCAGGTAAAACAGCTCAAAGTGCAGCTCGGCGAAAAGGAAAATAAACTTGACGTGCTTCAGGAACGTATGCGTCAGGTGCTTATCCGTATGCCCAATCTGCTTGCACCGGATGTGCCGGACGGCACCGACGACACCGGCAATGTTGAGATCCGCAAAGTCGGAACCATCAGAGAGTTTGACTTTGAGATCAAAGATCACCAGCAGCTCGGCGAAGAGTTGGATATTCTCGACATCGCCCGTGGTGCAAAAGTTGCCCAGACCGGTTTTTATTACTGGAAGGGCAAAGGCGCCATGCTCGCTCAGGCGTTCTTTTTCTGGGTTCAGAAGTTCCTTGCCGAGCGCGGTTTCACCGTCTTTATGACCCCCTGCCTTGCCAAAGAGCGCACACTTTTCGGAACCGGTTACCTCCCCTTCTTCGCGGATCAGACCTACAACATCACCGGCGAAGATCTGGCTTTGATCGGGACCAGTGAACAGACGTTGGTCGGTTACCATGCCGATGATGTGCTTGATGGAGCATCTCTGCCCCTCTGCTACACAGCGTACACCCCCTGCTTCCGTACTGAAGCGGGCAGCTACGGCAGAGCCTCCAGAGGTATTTTCCGCGTGCATCAATTCCACAAAGTTGAACAGATCGTCTTCTGCAAACCGGAAGATTCCCCGAAATATCATGAGTTCTGCCTGGAAAATGAAGAAGCTCTGCTGCAGGCCCTCGGTCTGCCTTACCATGTGGTGAATGTCTGTGTCGGTGATCTGGGCGCCCCCGGTTACAAGAAGTATGACATTGAAGCCTACTTCCCCAGCTTCGGCGGTTACCGTGAAGTCACCAGCAATACCAACCTGACCGAATTCCAGAGCCGTCGTCTCAACATCCGTTACAAAGACGGAGATGACAAAGGCTTTGTTCACACCATCAGCGCGACTGCCGCGACTGACCGTATGCTGATCTGTATTCTGGAAACCTACCAGCAGAAAGACGGATCCATCATCATTCCGGAAGTTTTGCGTCCTTATACCGGCTTTGACCGCATTGAGGCTCCGTCGAAATAATCTGACGGATCACAGAACCGCAAAATATCGGCACGGAAAAACCGCAAAACGTTTGCCCGTGCCTTTTTTCGGATATTCAGGAAAATATCAGCAACATGCAGAAATTTAAAGAAATATTCACCGGAATACTGCTCTTTGCCATCGGCATCGGCTGGGGAAACCGGTGGACCACAGAAATTCTCTCCTGCCCGGAGTGGTGGTTCATCGGTGAACTGGCCCTGCTGACCGGCTGCGGCATTGCGTTGATACGTTTTCTGCATGGTTCATGGCGAATGACTCTCCCGCCATTGCTCCTGATGCTTACCCTGCCGCTGCCAAATGGTGATTTGCAATCGGTATTGATCCCGGTTCTTTTCGGCATGTGGTACTTTTCGGAAGAGACTCTGTCGAGCCAATGGCGGGTGTCGCGGACATTTTGCGGAGGCTTGCTTATCGGCGGTGTAATCGCCGGAGTATTCCCCCAATTACCGTGGATAATGCCTGCCGTGGCGGTACTTTCGCTCCTGTTGGCAGGAATCCGGATCTCAACTCTGTTTTTCTGGGAAATGGTGCTTCTGTCAGAAGTGGTCATTTTTATTGCATGCCCCTTCTCACCTCCCGAAGCGCCCCCGGAAAAGATCGAACCGGGAACGGTGCTTTGCGCCTATTCGCTGGTTCCGGAAAAAGCTGAGGGTATCCGCCGGCACCGGGTAATATTTGTAGGCGGGGAAGAAAGATACATTTTCTCATCTGCCAATGAGCTGTACCCGATATGCTATTTGTCTTTCATTCCGGAACTGCCCGGCGCCGTACCGGAAAAAAGTGATTTGATCATCGTTTCAAGTCTGCCGGAAACCGGCGACAATGGAGCAGCGGCACTGCTCCGGGCGCTCCGCCCCGGAGGAGTATTGGTGTTGCCGCGGACACTCGTTCACATTCTGCCGCAACTGTCATGGCATATTCTGCCCGGTTCAGCTGGAAACTATGCGGCGGCATCACCGGAAAGGGAATTGGATACGAATCCGGAGAAAATGGATCGTCAGCTTATGGCGCACTTCCGTAATGCTCCGAATCATGCCCCTGCCGGCGGGGTGCTTTCCGGACTGCTGATCGACTTCAAAAGTCAACAACTGCCGCTGATCATACCGGAGGTAAAAAAGGATTTTCTGCGGCATTTGATCCCGGTGGTGATCGCGGGATGGATATTGATCATATCGGCATTCCGCAATGTTTGCCAAAAGAGGATGGAAAAATTCCGCATCGTATTGAATTGTGCAGGTTACACAATGCTTGCGGCGCTGACAGTGCCGATGATATTTTCCGGATTACCGGCAGTGCCGTCACTGCGGACATTGGTTTGTGCAGTGGCGCTGATGTGGTTTTTCCGCCGTCCATACGCCAGAAAAAAGAACCATATCTGGTTTGCCGGATTGCTTTCGCTGATTGCGCTGGCGGCAGTTTGGAGCGGCAGTTGGATCTTTGCCGCAGCGGCACTGGTTTTCGGCGGTTACACTTTTGCGGTGCTGGATGGGGAACTGTGCTGGAAAGATGAACCCTTTACCGCCGAACCGCTCCGCTTTCTTGCAGTGGCACTGGGAGCTTATGCGGCATACTGGATGCAGAGAAAAAATCTACCGCCGTACATGCTTTTCAGTGCAGTGGCACTTATGCGCTTCTGGTCATGGTTCCGCAGTTGAAATTGGATTGACTGAAATGAATATTTTCAACAGATACACATGGCAGAACAGTGCATTTTTCGGAGCAATAACAGTCGCTCTGACCGTAACTTTTTGTGCGTTTGCCTCCTCAAAAACAGAGAATCTTTCAATTATTCAGAATGAAACGGTTGCGTGCATCGTTCTCTCTGACAGCGGAATTATTGATTGTGAGCAAGAAGGCTTGCCGCTTGAATCCAGCCGGACATTGCTGAATTTGACCTTGAGATTTGCCGCCAATGCCTGCCGCAATGAATACGATGATGATTTATGCACACTGAAAGAAATCGTTTCATCCCCGCTGGTTTCTTCTTCGGATGCTCCGAACATTCATCCGCGGATAGGGAAACTGTGTGCCTCGATTTTTCTTGACGAAATAAAAATGGTAACCATAGCGGATCGTGCCGGACCCGCAGACGGATAAAAATTTCATTACAATATAAAAAAACAACTATCGAAAGGTTTATATAAAAAATGTTGAATTTTAATCTGTCTGTTGTCCAGCAGATTTCATTATTGGTGCTGCAGCTGGGCATTATAATTTTTGCAGCAAGACTTTGCGGAAATGCCGCAAGAAAAATCAATTTTCCGCCGGTTCTGGGTGAATTGCTCGCCGGTATCATCATCGGCCCCTGTCTGCTGGGGGGAATTTCCCTGCCCTTTCACGGTATGGAAAACGGACTTTTCGGATTTTTGACCGAAGTCACGATTCCCGGAGCGGAAGGATCAACTGCCGCGACACTGAAAAATGTCACGTTTCAGGCGTATCACAGCTCACTTTATGCGATTGCCACAATCGGTTCGATAATACTGCTCTTTGTTTCCGGTCTGGAAACTGACTTGAGAATGTTTATCCGTTATTCGCTGGCAGGTACTCTGGTCGGTATCGGCGGCGTGTTGTTCTCTTTCATCTTCGGAGCCGGTGTCGGAGTTCTGATGCTGGGTTACCCGGTGATGCACCCCTGCACCATGTTTCTGGGTATTCTCAGTACCGCCACCAGCGTCGGTATCACTGCCAGAATCCTTTCGGAGCAGAAAAAAATCGACACCCCGGAAGGTGTAACCACTCTGGCTGCGGCAGTTATTGACGACGTGCTGGGAATCATCTGTCTTGCCATTGTGCTTGGAATCGTTACCGTTGCTCCGGGAAGTTCCACCAACTGGGGACAAATCGGTATTCTGGCGGTCAAATGTATCGGCTTCTGGCTTCTGGCAACGGCTATCGGTCTGCTGCTTGCCGGCAGAGCTGCCTGGGTGCTGAAAAAGTTTAAATCCCCGCTGGTTTACACCACCATTGCTTTCGGGTTGTCACTTCTGGTTGCCGGAATTTTTGAACAGCAGGGACTGGCAATGATCATCGGTGCTTATGTCACCGGCTTGAGCCTTTCCAAAACCGATATATCTTTCCCGCTTCAGCAAAATATCGAACCGCTGTACAACTTTTTCGTGCCGGTGTTTTTCACTGTAATGGGTATGCTGGTTGATATCCGGGCATTTGCAGACATGAATGTTTTGACCACCGGTTTGATCTATTCCGGCTTGGCGATCGCCGCAAAAATTATCGGATGCGCCATCCCGGCTCTCTTTATGAACTTCAATATTCTTGGTTCTCTGCGTATCGGTACCGGAATGGTTCCCCGCGGAGAAGTGGCATTGATCATTGCCGGAATCGGTATGACGACCATGTATGATGGTCAGCCGGTACTTTCCAATGATCTTTTCGGTGTTGCGATCATTATGACTCTGATCACCACAGTGCTTGCTCCGCCGCTGTTGAGCTGGACTCTCAATCTCAAGGGCAAAGGTGTCCGCCATGAAGAAAAAGATTCTTCAGTAGTCCACACTGCCTTTGACTTCCCCTCCATGACCATGACCAAATTCGTTTGCAGCCACCTGATCGACAATCTGAAAAGTGAAGGGTGCATGCTTTCCGGACTGGATAAGGAAAGCGGAGTAATGCAGATACGGAAAAATCATCTCTCATTTGCGTTGACTGTTACGGAAAAATCTCTGACCTTTGAATCCAACCCGGATGAAGTCCCCTTTATCAAAGCCATGATGTATGAGACCATCGTGATCATCCATCAGGAACAGGAAAATCTTAAAAAATTCATCCAGCCGGAAGAGTTCCAGCGCCTGACACTTTCTGAAGAAGATGATTTGCCCCGGAATAATCCCAAATTTATCCGTCGGTTAATGCTTAATGCCCTTAATAAAAACTGCATTATCACTGACCTGAAAGCCCGGGATAAAACCGAAGTCATTCAGGAGCTGATTTCGGTTTTGGCAGAAAATGGAAAGATCAGCGACAAAGAGAAGTGTTTTGCCGATGTGATGCTCCGTGAATCTGCCGCCTCCACCTGTATGCAAAACGGTATTGCCCTGCCCCACAGCAGAACTGAAACTGCCAAAGATCTGGCGATCGCTATCGGCATCAACCGGATCGGTTATCAATTTGATGCTTTGGATAACCTGCCGAGCAAAATATTTGTTCTCTGTGTCAGTCCGGATGATGCGGAGCGGCCGCATATTGAGTGTCTGGCGGCGATAGCATCCATTCTCACCCGGGAAGAGGTCGTGGAAAAAATCCTTTCCGCCGCCTCTCCAGAAGAGATATATGATATTTTTCGGGAGTGATTTGCTTGCGAAAATCGCAATTTGATTGTATATTATCAGGATGACATGATTTCAAACTAAACAAGAGGTCACTTTTATGAGCAACTGCAACCGGGCTGATGCGGTCAAATTGATCGCGGCACGCAGCGGCAATCCTCCGATGCCGGGGAGTGCTGTATCGATGAATGATTTCGGAGAAGACGTTTTTACCCCGGAAATCATGCAGCAATATCTTCCCGTGGAAGTGACTGATGCACTGGTTCGCACCATCCACTTCGGCAGACCGCTTGACCCGGCGCTGGCTGGAGACATTGCCGAAGCGATGAAATCCTGGGCATTGGAAAGAGGTGCGACCCACTTCACCCACTGGTTCCAGCCGCTCAACGGTGGAACGGCGGAAAAACATGATGCCTTTCTGGAATTGAGCAATGACGGGAAAGCCTTGATGGAGTTTTCCGGGAAAAACCTGATCGGCGGCGAAACCGATGCTTCAAGTTTTCCTTCCGGCGGGTTGCGCTGTACCTTTGAAGCGCGGGGATATACGGCATGGGACCCCACCAGTCCGGCATTTATCAAACGCCACAGCAATGGAGCGACCCTGTGTATTCCCACAGCGTTTTGCAGTTACACCGGCGAAGCGCTGGATAAAAAAACTCCGCTTTTGCGTTCAATTCAGGCGCTCAACCGTTCCACAACCAGATTGATGAAGTGTTTTGATCTGCCGGAAGAACGGGTGATGATCACGCTGGGCGCGGAGCAGGAGTATTTTCTGATCGACAAATCATTCTATGTTCAGCGCCCGGATCTGATGCAGACCGGCAGAACTCTTTTCGGAGCGCCGCCGCCGAAGCATCAGCAGATGGAAGATCACTACTTCGGCTCGATCAAGCCCCGGGTACTGGCGTTTATGACTGAAGTGGAAAGGGAGCTGTGGAAACTTGGTATTCCGGCAAAAACCCGCCACAATGAGGCGGCTCCGGCACAGTTTGAAATCGCTCCGCGCTTTGAGGAACTGAACCTTGCAGTTGACCACAACATGCTGATAATGGAAGTTCTGCGGGTGGTGGCTGACCGGCACGGACTGGTCTGCCTGATGCATGAAAAGCCATTTTTCGGTGTCAATGGTTCTGGAAAACACTGCAACTGGTCGGTGGATTACGGCGGGTTGAGTCTGCTCAAACCGGGCAGCGACCCCCATCGGAATGCGATTTTTCTCACCACCTTGTGTGCCGTCATCCGGGCGGTGGATCTGCACAGTGACCTGCTCCGGGCGGTGACTGCCAGTGCGGGCAACGATCACCGTCTGGGGGCAAATGAGGCGCCACCGGCAATTATTTCGATCTTCCTCGGAGATCAGTTGACCGAAGTTATTGAACAGATAGAAATGGGCAGTGTGACCGGTTCCAAGTGCCGCCCGGGGGCGTTGAAGATCGGCGCGGATATGCTGCCGCCCCTGCCCCGGGATGCAACTGACCGCAACCGTACAAGTCCCTTTGCCTTTACCGGAAACAAGTTTGAATTCCGCGCACCGGGTTCGGGACAATCCTGTTCAGCGGTGAATATGGTTCTCAATACGATCGTGGCTGAATCATTTGATTTCATTTCGGAACAACTGGAAAAAGTTCCGCAGGATAACTTCAATGACGGCTTGCAGAAGATCCTTCAGCAGATCATCTGCAGCCACAAACGGATCATTTTCAATGGTGACAACTACAGCAAAGATTGGGTCATTGAGGCGGAAAAACGCGGATTGCCGAATCTCCGTGCCACCATTGAAGCGATCGCGCCGCTGAAGAAGGCGGAAAATCAGGAATTGATGCTCAAGTACGGGGTGCTTTCCAAATCGGAACTGGATTCCCGTCATGAAATTTTGCTGGAAGAGTACATGCGTAAACTCCGTATTGAAGCGGGTATCGCGCTGGAAATTGCCAACAGCATGATAACCCCGGCGGCGGTGGATGAATTCAACCGGATCTGCATGACCCTGAATCATGCCCGGAGTTCCGAGCGGAAACATGGAATCGCAGCACTGGAGTGTACCGCTGACCGTTTGGGACTCTCTCTGGATGAACTCAGTGCCGCTTCGGATGATTTGAAACGCTCCATTTGCGGTGAACCGTCAGAGATCATAGCCGCATTGGAACGGGTTCGCAGAGCGGTGGATGCGTTGGAATATCAGGTGGATGATGCCCGCTGGCCGCTGCCGAAATACCGGGAAATGCTCTTTATTTACTGAGCGGATGCAGAAACTCAACGACGGGTGGAAAAAGTCACTTTTTCCACCCGTTATCTTTTTTTAAGCCGTCAAACGTGCAATATCCGACATTCAGAGGCGACAGATCCTGAACTGCGGCGGCATCAGATCCCCAAGCGGATTTTTTCCATTGTTCCAAATCGCTGTTGACAAAAAAGTTCCGTTCTTTTCGGATTTTTCCGGCATACTCTGCAAATTCTTTTTGGGATATATCGGGATTATCCGCTAAATATTGCGGGATTTCCACTCGTGCCAAAACAAGCATTTCACTGATTCTCCGGTTCTTTTGCGAGTGATATTCATGTTTTTTTAATCTTGCCGATGCCGAATGATAAAGAACAGCCACCGCCCCCAGAACAGTCAATACCACAAGGAGCTGTGCCATTTTTCCATAACGTTTTTTCATAATCTCAATCCGTTAAAAATTAAAATAGCCAGTAATGTGATTTCACTCAATGACAACACAAGCAGGAGGATTCGTATTGTCGGCTTGGGATGTTCGGAAATTGTCAACAGCGATATCAACAGCGAGGTTCGGGCAAAAATTCCTAAAACCAATAATCCGGCGGTTTCAAACACGAAATCAGCAAATAATCCGGCATGGGGGACGAGTCCAGCAATCAACCGCAGCAGACACGCCAAGCCGGCAAATAGAAAATCAATAATCAGCGAAACTGTGCAAATGGCAGTAAACACAGTTGTTGCAGTTTTGCCGAGGCGGATTTTTATCAAACGCAGAAATATTGCCGGAAAAATAAGCGAAACAAACAAGATTGCATAAATGATATTATCCCAGCTCAGTTCTTCCGGAGACGGATTTACTGCAGCGCGTAAGCATAATGCCAATACTGTAATACCAATCAGAAAAGGTGCAACAGTCGCTCCGAGCAACCACAGAATTGCTGCGGCTTGGGATTTTATTTTACTTGAATACTCTTTCAACTTCTCTTTTTCAATCTGTAAATCCACTTTATGATCTCCGAAGTAATACAAACGGCAACAACTTCTGCTCCTGCAATATAATACAGCATCCCGCCCATTTCTTCAAGTTTGCATTGGGAAAAAACTATCAATAAAGACAAAAAATATAATCCAAGCATTTGCAAATTGAAAAAGTGTTTCTGAAATTTGCAATCAATAAAACAGTGGATAATTCCAATTACTGACAATATTATAAAAAACAGCAAAGGTTCTCCATCCATTGTGCGACTGCAAAACCACGCAGTCCCACTCACCGCCAGCGCAAGAAACAACATTGAAAAAAGTTGTTTTGTGTTTGTCTGCATCATATTTTAAGCATCTCCGATTGAGAAGCGATCTCCTGCAAAATCGTTTTGATCTCAGCAAGTTTTTGAAGTTCCAGTTTGGCACAGGGAAAACTTTTCTGCAAAGTTTCATCATTCATAAAACCGCTGAGGTGCGGATATTTTTTCAGGTCACAGCAGTTATTCAAATCAAGGATTTTTGTCAGGGTCTCATCGGTTATCCGGCGATCCTGATAATGGGTAGCCGATGCCGCACAGCCGATGATATGATCGGAATAAAGTTCCTTTTCTCCGAGGAAACTCGCCACATCAAAGCCGGGAACGCAGTTTTTGTTTTCCTGCGTTTCCCGTGCTTGAGCGTAAACCGCAATAACTGATTCAATCAGCTTCTGCAGACGATCAAATTTTTCTTGTGACAGATATTTCATTGTTTCCCCAAATTCAGAATAAAACCAAACAGCCCCGTGAAGAATGCGGCAAGTGACAGCGCCATAAACAAAAAGTACAGCAAGATACTATACGGACAGATAAGATTTATCAAAAGCACTCCCCAAAGCAAACCACAGACTGTTTTTACCAACTTATTTCCATACAGAGCCAGTAAAAGTAGCGGCAGATAAATAATTGCTCCGTTCCAGATATGGGCATACAAGTTGCAGAAAAAAATCACCACCCCCGACAAAGCCAACGCCAGCGGAGCAAATTTCATCAGCCAATAGTTATTGGTAAAAATGTTACCGGTGATTTTCATTTGTTTTCGCTCCGATGGCGGATATGTTTTTCCAGATAGGCTTGCTTATCGGCATCTTCAAATAAAAACGGTGATTGTTCCCCCGACATTTTGAAAACCACCCAATTTTTATAACGATAAAACCTGGTTGCTATATCTCCGAAATTTTCAGAATCATCGGGAGCGGCTCCGGCAAGTTTCAAAGCAGTAAAAACAGTAATATCTTCCTCTAATGAATGTGAACTGTAAGTTTTGGGTAATTCCGCATTTTCAGAACATTTGCCAACAATATAGATCCAATAAGACGGGCGTTGCGGATGCCCCTGAAAAATAAAACAATGTACTTTTTTTATACCAAGGTCATTGAATTTCTGTGTAATATTCTCATCAAATTCGTCACAAATTTCAAAATCAGTCATTGTCGTTTGATAAACCGGATTGCGTTTGATCGTATAAGATTTCCAGAAAATCGACCCGATACCCAATGCAAAAAATCCGCCCAATATCACGCCGACACCAATACAAATTCTGACTAAACTTTTCCACATTATTAAGGTAATCCTCTTTTTTACCTGCTTCTTGTTCCGTTAAATCTATAATATCCTGAATTGATTGCTGAACAATCCCGAATGGCAACTGCATCTGACTTATAATCAGGATTTTTCCATTGAGTTAAATTATCATCTATAAAAAAGTTTCGCTCTTTTCTGATTTTCTCGGCATATTCAGTAAATTCTTTTTGGGATATATCGGGATTATCTGCTAAATATTGCGGAATTTCCACTCGCGCCAAAACAAGCATTTCAACGACACGCCGATTAACTTCTGCATGATATTCGCAGTTGTTCAATCTTGTCAGAGACAAACGATAAAGAGTCACTCCCAGTATCACTATTGCCGTCAACAGCAAGCAGAAAACTAACAATTTTTTACCGATGAGTTTCATTGTTTGACCAAATTTAAGATAAATACGAGTACTCCTATAGAGAATACGGCGACCGATATCGCCATCAGCAGTATGTAGAAAATTGCACCGGGAGTTGAAAGTATCGTATATAGCAATGCTATCAAAATAAGCTGGCAATTCCGAATGAAATATCTGGGCGTATTCCATGACACAAACAACAGGGGCAAACAGAGAAAAAGTCCCGCAAAAGCAAAAGCGAAAAAACTAAAAATAAAGGTTACG
>JAZUPS010000088.1:0-19811 GCA_045605305.1 Victivallaceae bacterium | reverse complement strand
GGGGGGGGGGGGTAGGCGGAGTTCCGGCGAAAAGTGGAGAATTATTTCCCGCGCACCGATGTAAGCACCCACCGGACTCCAATGGGTATCTGCCCGGTAAAAAAGGGCATCCGGATAATGTTTTTTCGCTTTGAGCAATGTTTTATGCAAAGATAATATCGGAAAATCCGGATGATGCATTTTTATGTATCTGACCAACTGACGGTCAGGAGTGTTGGTTGATTCCGGATAATTCCGTCTTTCCGGCAGATATTCCGGGTAGATTTGAATTTTGTTTGGAGCAATAACCATCATAAACTTTATGTTATGATTTGAAAGAAATGAGCGCAGCTCAAGAAGATAATTCCGGCGGGATTCAAGTTCATAATGGCGGAGTTTTTTCTTACCCCGGAATTGCTCAATGGTGTTTTCCCACGTTGGCGGCTGGTAAAAGAAAAAATCTTTTTTTCCGGCAACTGCATTCCCCTGCGGAATGGGGAAAAGTGCGCGTTGAACCTTGCCGCACCAGTGCAAAAGTTCAGTACGGAAAGGGATACGGTCATTGTAATACTCTTCCAGCGCAGGGAAAAATTTCCGCCATTTGAATTTTTCCGGCATCCGTGCCAGGTTGCGGTTTTCCTTTGATTTTTCAAAAGTGGTGTTTTTTGCAAATTTTTCGACTGCAAACGGTATCAGTAAAACAGAAAAGATTGAGATGATCAGAATAATGGCAAAAACTCGATTTTTCATTCTCAAAACCTGAAGTAAATAAATGGATTATAGGTGTTGCCTGCCAGCATGAGCAATGATGCCGCCAACAAAATCAGCTGCAGCGGCAGATCGTACCAACGGATATTTTCTCTGGAGGATTCATGTCGAAAGTATTTCATTAATGGCACCGGTGCGCAAAGCAGTATCGCGGCAAGGATAAGGAACAGGGCAGACGGGGTGATAAAATCTGTTGATGGAAGATTTTTATTATCGGTAAATGAAAAAAGTTTACCGATATATTGCAATGCCGAAGGCAAATCATCCGCCCGGAAAAACACCCAGCCGATCATTACAGCAAGCAACGTATAAAGGCGATTGAAAATTTTTGCCGGTGATTTTTCCATAAGTGTTTTCAGTTTCCATCTTTCCAGAACGAGCAAAATACCGTAATACGCGCCCCAAATAATGAAATTCAGACCTGCGCCGTGCCAGATGCCGGTGATGATAAATACGATCATGATATTGCGGCAGGTGATTTTTTCTCCCTGCCTGCTGCCGCCCAGCGGAATATAGAGATACTCTTTGAACCATGAGGATAAAGATATATGCCATCGCCGCCAGAAATCTTGAATGGAAGTCGCGGCGTATGGAAGGTTGAAGTTTTCTTTGAAGTGAAATCCGAACATTCTGCCCAAACCGATCGCCATATCGGAGTACCCGGAAAAATCAAAGTAGATTTGCAAAGAGTAGGTGATTATTCCCAGCCATGCAATTTTACAATCAAGAATGTTATCCGGAATCAGAAATATTTCGTCTGCAATCAATGCCATCTGATTGGCGATCAAAACTTTTTTCCCCAAGCCGTAAACAAAGCGCCGGATTCCGGAGGCATAGTCCGGCAGAGTTATATTCCGGCTGATCAATTCCTTGGAAATATCATGATATTTTACAATCGGCCCGGCAACCAGCTGAGGAAAAAGCATGATAAATAAGCCCAGATCAAAAATATTTTTCTGCGGTTCATTTTCGCGGCGGAAGGTGTCAATGAGATAAGAGAGTATCTGGAAGGTAAAAAAGGATATTCCAAGGGGCAGGGCGATGGAAGATATTTTGAATGAGAAATGAAAAAAGTCATCCAGAAAAAAAAGAAATGTTGAGGTGTATTTGAAGATTGCAAGAATCAGCAAATTGAAAATTATTCCGAGTGCCAGCATCAATTTACGCACTTTTTCCGGCAGAGAAAAAGCCAACCCATATCGGGCAGTAAAGTAGTTTACTGCAATGGAAAAAATCAGCAGAAAGATATTTTCCGGCTCTCCCCAGGCATAGAACAGCAAACTTGCCGACAACAGAAAAAGATTTCTGCATCTGACGTTTTTCAACAGCGCATGGATCAGCGCGGTTGCCGGAAGGAATATTTGCAGAAAAATAAAGGAGGTGAAAAGCATGGTCTATTCCGTTCCACGCCGTAGTGTCAGCCGGATGATTTCAGATGGACGCCCCAAACGGAGTGGAAAACCATTCCAGATGCCGGTTCCGTTGGATATATGCAGTTTCATTCTGCCAATATCGTAAGTGCCGGAAACAAGACCTTTGTTGAATAAAGCAATGATCTGATCCATTCCCCATATCATGCCGCCGTGAGTGTGTCCGGATAGTTGCAGATCCACTCCGGCATCGGCTGCCTTATCAGCAAGCCGCGGCTGGTGAGCGAGGAGGATAAGGAAATTATCTTCCGGAGAACCGGCAAGTGCTTTGACAATATTCGGTTTTTCTTCTTTCATTCTGCCTGCCGCAGGATCCGTTACTCCGGCAAGAGTTATGCGGTTGTTGCCGATCAGCACATGACTGTTTTCCAGCATGGTTATGCCGCATGAGCGTAGAAAGTTCATCCATTCTGCGTAACCGGAGTAGTATTCATGGTTTCCCGGTACGCCAAATATACCGTCTCCGGCGTGTAAATTCCGCAATACTTCCAGATCCTTCCCCCTTTGCCCGGTTTTACCATCGACAAAGTCCCCGGTTATAACGATCAGATCCGTCTGCAGAGCATTGGTCAAGGCGACGATCTTTTCAATTTTTTCCCGGCGGCAAAATGGATCAGCGTGAATATCTGAAAGGTGGGCGATGGTGTAACCATCAAGTTCTGCCGGTAAATCCGGATGCTTAATTTCGTAATCAACCACAGCCGGAATTTTCAATCCGCCATACATGCCGATCAGTGAGATGAGTGCTGATATTGCCGGAGCAGAAATTCTCCATGCCGGAGCGATGGTGAGTTTTTTCTTTCTGATCGCGGCGATTCCTTTGATTATCTGCATGATGACTTCATAGATAATCAGGAACAGGGCAAAAAACACCATCCAGGCATAGAGCCATGTCGAGGTCAGCAAAATCCATGTCGGCCACGGAGGGACGAAAAACATCTTGCCGGAAAAGATGAGCAATATGAAGAATTTGAACGCCACAGCTGAACAAAATATTCCGGCGGCGACTTTCCATTTGAGAGCAATTTTCAACGGAGCGATCCCGCGCCAGCATATCAGTACGGCAATCAACAGAGAGAAAACTAACATCATTTGGATAATTCCAGCATCTTCTCTATCGGTTTGGCAGCTTTGGCAATGGTTTCCCGGTCAAGTTCGATTTGACAGGAAAGATCCCGCAGCACAGCGGCAATTTTTTCCAGAGAGATTTTTTTCATATCTTCACAGGTCGGATTACTGTCAAGAGGATAGAATTTTTTATCCGGATTTTCTTTCTGCATCCGGTGAAGAATGCCGATTTCCGTTCCGGCGACAAACTCTTTTGCGTTACTCTCCTTGACAAATTTAAGCATTGCTCCGGTGCTGAGCGCGTAATCTGCCAATGCAGTCACTTCCACTTTGCACTCAGGGTGAACCATGATCACGGCATCGGGATGTTTTTGACGTGCCAGTTCTATTTCCGCCGGAGTGATCTTATCGTGGATGGGGCAGCATCCATGCCACAACTCCATCGGGCGGGAAAGATTTTTTACCAGATTGCCGCCCAGATTGGCATCCGGCAGAAACATGACTTTCTGATTTTTTGGCAAAGCGGCGATGATTTTTTCCGCATTGCCGCTGGTACAGCAGAGGTCAACTTCACTTTTAGTCGCGGCAGTCGTATTGACATAAGCAACTAAAAGCGTATCGGGATTTTTTGCCCGGAAAGCTCTTATTTCTTCCGGATCAGCCATATCTGCCATCGGGCAGCCTGAATCCGGGGCAGGGTGAAGAACTATCGATTCCGGAGAGAGGATTTTTGCAGTTTCTGCCATAAAGCGGACTCCGCACAAAACGATCACTTCGGCGTTGCACTTCGCTGCTATCCGGGCAAGTTCCAGAGAATCACCGCAGTAATCTGCAATATCCTGAACTTCTCCGCGGGTGTAGTTGTGAGCCATGATAACTGCGTTGCGCTCTTTTTTCAGCTTGAGAATTTCCTGAATGATCTCCATATAAAAACTCCTTTGTCAATCAAAAAGCCAGGTGGAAAGGTAACGTTCTCCGGTATCCGGGAGCAGTACCACGACAGTTTTTGCTTCAAAATCCGGACGGGAAGCTATTTGTCTGGCGGCATGGAGAGCTGCGCCGCCGGAAATTCCAATCAGCAATCCCTCCTTTTTTGCGGCATCCCGGGCGGAGTTTCCGGCATCTTCGGCTGAAACCGGAATGACTTCATCGATCAAAGAGGTATCCAGCACATCCGGGACAAAGCCGGCTCCGATGCCCTGCAGTAAATGAACTCCGGCGCTTTTGCCGGATAAAACAGCACTGGTATCCGGTTCTACCGCGAAAATTTTTATTTCCGGATTTTTTTCTTTCAAGTAACGTCCCACCCCGGTCAAAGTTCCGCCGGTTCCCACTCCGGCAATGAAGGCATCGACTTTGCCATCGGTATCCTGCCATATCTCAACTGCGGTAGAATGGTAATGGCTGAGGGCATTTGTCGGATTGGAAAATTGCTGAGGAATAAAAGAATTGGGAATAGCCCGGTGAAGTTCTTCGGCTTTGGCAATGGCTCCAGCCATACCTTGTGTTCCGTCGGTCAATACGATTTCTGCGCCGTATGCGGCAGCCAATTTGCGCCTTTCTGCGCTCATGGTATCAGGCATGGTCAGAATCAGTTTATAACCTTTTACTGCTGCGGCGATAGCCAGCCCGATACCGGTGTTTCCGCTGGTAGGTTCGATGATCACTCCGCCGGGAGCAATGACACCGGATTTTTCCGCCTCTTCGATCATGGCAGCACCGACCCGGTCTTTTGCAGAACCGCCGGGATTAAAAAATTCAACTTTGGCTAAAAGTTCAGCTTTTCCGCTATTGAGGGCGTTTATTTTTACCAGCGGAGTTGAGCCGATGGTTTCCAATATGTTTTTCCTGATATTCATTTGATACGATCTTCCCATTATTCTGAAGTTTCACTCACTGTTTAACATACTATTAAAAGAGGTAAAATGCAAGTTTGTTTTTCCCTCATATCGATGGTATATTATGAAAAAGTCAAACCTTGTAAAAAACGGATTGATAAAAATGAAAGAATTTTTATTGGCATTGGATATTGGAAATGTTTGTGTCCGGATCGACCAGCGTAATTGCGCTGCAGCATTGGGACTGGAGCGTATCCCGCAAGAACTGGCGGAGCTGTTGCGGCAGTATGAGTGGGGAATGATCCCCAATGAGGCGGAATTTCTTACCCGGGGCAGGGAGGTGCTGAATTGCCGGTTCAGTGAAAATGAGCTGCTGTATGCATTCAATTCCATTTTGATCGAACCGGTCCCCGGCATGGTGGAATTGGCTGAGGATTTTGAAAATTTGGGGGTGAAGGCGGTGTTTTTTTCAGATATTTCCCCCACTCATTGGCGTAGAACATTGGAGCTGGCTCCGGAAATATGCCGCAGTTGTGCCGGGGGGATATTCAGTTTCGATACCGGAGCGTGGAAGCCGGATGCGGCAATGTTTGAACGATTTGAAAAACTTTACGGGATTCCGGATCTGTATGTGGATGACCGCCTGGATTTGATCAATGCCGCAAAGGAACGTCCCTGGAACGCCCATCAATTTGCCGGAGCAGAAGATTTACGGGAAAAACTTTGCTCTTTGTGTTGACTTTTTGGCAATGAAAGATATAGTATAGAAGTGTCATTTGCAACTGTATTATCAGAAAGAGGAACTTTTTGCATGTCAAAGAAATTGTGTTTGTTGGCTGTGTTGTTTTTTATCAGCGTTCAATCTGCCTTCGGCGGAACGTTGAATTTCCGTTCCGGAGTGGTCATGGCTGCCGAAATAACAAAGAATGTCAAAATCGCCAATTTACCGCCTCTGGCATTTCAGCTGCCGCAAAATCTGACTTATGCGGTCATTTCATTCAAACTTGATGAGTTGCGTGATTTGAGCATATTTGATTACTCTATCGGGGTAAATGGAGTGACTATGCCTGCGATAGCTCTTTACCGGGAAGAAACTAAAAGATATGAGTATTTTACGGATAATATTTCAAGCAACAATGTTGTGCAGTTGGTTTTTGCCGTAGATGCGGCAAAAATTCCATCTTCCGGCAAGTTCAATGTGGTGCTGAAAAGCAACCTTTCTGATACCGGATTGGTGTACGATGTGACTGTGCCCTGCATTGTAAACGGCAGCAAAGCTCCGACTGCTCCGCACGCCATTCCTGCCAACGGATTGCTTTCTTTCCGGTGATTGAAAATGGGTATTTGCAAAGCAGCTCCTTTTTTGCCGACCAGCCGTCAGGAAATGGAAAAATTGGGCTGGAGAGAACTGGATATCCTGATTATTACCGGGGATTGTTATGTCGATCATCCATCTTTCGGGGCGGCGATCATTGGCCGCCTGCTGGAAAGCCGTGGATACAAAGTCGGTATAATTGCCCAACCGGATTGGAAAACGCCGGATAGCTTAAAGGTAATGGGTGTCCCGAAGATCGGGATCGGTGTGACCAGCGGAAATATGGATTCCATGGTCAATATTTACACCGCCGGAAGACGTATGCGCCGGGATGATATGTTCAGTGAAAATGGTTTAACCGGCAACCGTCCTCCGCATGCGCTGGTGGTTTACGCCCAGCTTGCCCGGCAGGCATTTCCCGGCAAGCCGGTTTTGACCGGCGGCTTGGAAGCCAGTTTGAGACGGGTGGCGCATTATGACTATTGGCAGGATAAGATCCGTCCATCCATGATGCTGGATACCAAATGCGATATTATGGTGTATGGCATGGGGGAGCGTCCCACTCCTGAGGCATTTGACCGGATGCGTGACGGCTTGCCATTGGATGGTATTCGCGGTACAGCCAGATTGTTGGGAAAAAAGGCAGCGTTGGAGTTCGACCGCAGCGGTTATGTTGAATTGCCAAGTTACGAAGAGATTTTAAGCGACAAAGATGCGTTGATGGCTGAAACCAAGCTGGTGGAGGCAAATATGAACTATTACAGCGCATCCGGATTGATCCAGCAGTATGGAGACCGTCTGCTGGTGATTGAACCGCCGGCGGAACCGTTGAGCAGTGCTGAACTTGATGCGGTTCATGAGTTGCCTTACGCCCGTAAACCGCATCCGCGTTACAAAGGAAGAATACCGGCATTTGATGCTATTGCCGATTCCATTCAGGCAGTGCGCGGTTGTCCCGGCGGGTGTGCATTCTGCGGATTGGTGGCTCACCAGGGAAGAACGGTGATGAGCCGCAGTGAGGAATCTATCGTAAAAGAGGCGCAGTATATATCCAGCCGTCCGGAATTCAAAGGGACAATATCCGATGTTGGCGGAGCCGCCGGAAATATTTTCGGCAGTGCCTATGATACTGAGAGGTGCAAAAAATGTCACCGGGTAAGTTGTCTTTTTCCCAAACCGTGTCCTTCATACAAGTGTGATGGACAGGCTCTGGTGCATCTTTTGAGAACGTTGCGGAAGATGCCGAAAATACGTCATTTGTACATCAATTCCGGAATCCGCCTTGATCTTTGTCTGCGGCAGAAAGAGCTGTTGTATGAATTGATCGCCCACCATGTTTCCGGACACATGAAAGTTGCTCCGGAGCATCTGCATCCGGAGGTTATGCGGTTGATGCGCAAAGGCACTCCGGAAGAGTTTTATGAATTTATGCGGGAGTTTGAACGTATCAGCAAGGAGTGCGGATTGGAACAATACCTTATCCCGCTGTTTATTTCCAACTTTCCCGGCTGTACAGCAAAAGAGATGAAAACAGTTGATGATTTTCTCAATAAACACCATTGGAGCTTACAGCAGGTTCAGGATTATATCCCGCTGCCGATGACCATGGGAGGGGCGATGTATTACACCGGCAAAGCTCCGGATGGGACACCGATCGAGGTAAATCGCGGATTGGCTGAAAGACGGGCGCAGATCCATGTGTTGAAAAAGCGCCGTTCCCCGGTTCGTAAAAAGCGGTGAATATCACCGCATTTTCATCAACGCCTCTTTTCCACTCATGCCGATGGCAACCCCGAGGGCAGCCGCGGCGGATGATACGGATTTTACTTCGGCATTCAGCATATCTTCATAGCTGTTTACTCCGCTGACGATTGCCAGAGCATGTCCGAATTTTTCTGCGGCGGCAAGGTTGATATATGCACAGCCGAGAGAACCTTTTTCTGCATTGATCAGCAGGATTTTTACTCCGGAAATCTCCATTGTTCCGGCATTGAAATCGACGTTGTTGAAAGTTATTTTTTCCATAAAGATCACCTATTTTGTTATATCTGCGAATTTTGCATTTATGAGATTTGCCAGTTTTTCCGGATTTACAGCAATATTCAATCCGACTCTGCCGCCGGAAACACAAATCGTGTCATAGAGAATTGCTGTTTCATCAATGAAGGTCGGGAAAAGTTTTTTCATTCCCAAAGGAGAGCAGCCGCCATGAACATATCCGGTCAGGGGAAGCAACTCTTTTGAAGCGATCATTTCAATACTTTTTTTACCGGAAACTTTTGCAGCTTTTTTCAGATCAAGCTCTCCGGTGGCAGGGAGGATGAAAACAAAATATTCTTTGCCTGGAGCCTGAGTAATCAGCGTTTTGAATACTTCATCCGGATTTCTTCCGATTTTACGCGCAACAGAATTGGCATCGATCTGATTATCCGAGGTGTCGTACTCATAGGTGGCAAATTGCAGTCCGGCACTTTCTGCCAACCGCAATGCGTTAGTTTTTGAGATATTTTTCATTTTTTATTCCTGTGTGCAGGCAGATAATTTACTGCAATTTCAGGTTAAAATCAACTTTTTTTGAAAAATATTTGAAATTTTTTCAATTTGCTATTGACATTGCAAACATTTTTCGTATAATTATTAGTATCTTACAAAAGGAATGATGCTTTTGACCGGGGCGGTCCCGGATGAGAGCGGCATCCAAGGAAAGGACATGTTTAGGAAATGAATATCTACGTCGGCAACCTGCCGTACAGCACCACCCCGGACGATCTGCGCGAAGTTTTTGCGGCATTTGGAGAAGTCTCTGCAGCCAGAATCGTGAACGACCGTGAAACCGGCAGAGCCAAAGGATTCGGTTTTGTCGAAATGCCCAATGATGAAGAAGCACGCAAGGCTATTGAAGCTCTCAATGGCAATGATATCGGCGGACGCAAAGCTGTCGTGAATGAAGCCCGTCCCCGCGAACCGCGTTCATTTAAACGCGATTGAGCTGATTTCATTGAAAAAACTCTTCCGGAGTGCCGGAGGAGTTTTTTTTATCCGCTTTTTTACTTTCGCGGAGGTAGTAACGCCGGCAAGTTCAATTCCTGGCGCTTTTGTTGAAAGAATTGCCATAACTCAGGATCTCGGTAAAGTTTTTTTAACAATGCTGTCGGCGATATTCCGCAAATTTCTGCCGTTTTCCGGTGATCAAAGTTGTGTTCCAGAATAATATCCAGCAGTTGAGCAGTGAATAAGGGGTAATTCTCTGAGGAAAGAGAACATTCCGGATGATCCGGCGGAGTATTGCGCTGACAGCGGAACTTTTTAGCGATTTGCAATTTTAATTTACGCAAAGCCTTACTCCGGTTGCGGAATTGACTGCGTTCGGTACAGTCACTGGCGCTGATTCCGAGAGAAGGGAGTTCCACTTTCACCGCAGAAGAGGTTTTGTTCCGTTTTTGCCCGCCGGGACCGGAGCCGCAAGTGAAACTTATCTTGCACAAAGCGGAGAGGGCATTTTCATCCATCGTCAATAAATTATCCCGCTCAATATTCATTACAATACTCTTTTTTTATCAATATATTGCTTGCATATTTTTTCTTTATGCAATATATTATTATGTCGGTCGTTTGTCAAGCGGTGATTTTTGAAAAACAACAGGATTTTGATGAATATGAATAGAGCAGTAAAATTCTTTTTACCGGTTATTTTTTCCGTACTGACACTCTATTTTCTCTGTATTTATCAGGAAGCTGAATCACCGTCACCGGCGGAGAGAGAAGAGATTGCCGTTGCTCAGGTCGAAAAGAAAATAAGCGGAAACAAGAAAAATGTTTCCCCGGCTCCTGCGGCTGTGCCGGTGCAGCTGCAGTTTCTTCCTTCTCAGGATTCCTATGTCAATGATCACAACCGAACCGTCAATGGTTTTGCCTTGGGGTATTATCTGCCGCAGAAGGAGATTAACGGTGTCAGTTTTGCATTGATCCACGCTTACAATGAGGAAAAACGCGGATTCAGCATGTCATTTCTCGAATACTCCGGGGTCTCCAGAGGAGTAAGTGTCTGCCTTGCCGGAGGAGCGCAATACAATCACGGTTTTGCAATGGGATTATGGAATATGACCGAAAGCAATCGCGGCTTGCAGCTCGGTTTGGTTAACCATGAAGAAAAAGACCTCCTTTTTGAGTATGATTTGAAGCCGGAAGTCGACCGGAAAAAGTTCGGTGTTCAGGCGGGGGTGATCAATTATTCTGATGCCCCGGGAATCCAGTTCGGCTTGTGGAACACCAATCCCAAAAGTCTGATAAAACACTTTCCCATCTTTAATATTTGTTTCTGATTTTTTGCCAGAGATGAAAAAAATTGCAAAAAATGTTTGATTTCGCAAAAATATAAGTTGCAATCTCTCTTGACTGTACTATATTTTACAAATGTTTTTTTCGTTGCTGTCGGAAGTGTTTTCCGGTGGCTTTGCAGATTGGAATGAAGCATAATTTTTTTGTTGTTCAGAAAGGAATTTGGACATGGGGATTTTACTTGCTGCTGTCTCCGGGATCGGCTTGGATTCCCGTACTGTGAAAATCTTGCTTGCCGGTATGATCATCTATATGCTGGTCATGCTTTTTATCGGTTGGCTTTCAAGCCGCAAGGTCAGCGGGATGAGTGACTTTCTGGTTGCCGGCAGGCGATTGCCGTTGTGGATGGCGACTGCGACACTGCTTGCTACATGGTTTGGTGCCGGTTCCAGTATGGGAGTGGCGGCAACGGTATATTCTGACGGTTTGAATGGTGTGCTTGCTGATCCATTCGGAGCCTCTGTCAGTTTGATCCTTGCCGGCGTTTTTATCGTCGGTGTCTTGAGAAAAAAAGGCTGCATGACGGTGACAGACATCATTGAGCGCCGCTTCGGCAGAGCTGCCGGGATTTATGCTTCATGCTGGATGATACCGGTTTATGTCGGCTGGTTGGGCGCTCAGCTTCTCGGCTTGGGAACGATCCTCAATCTTCTTACCGGAGTCCCGGTGGTTACCGGCACTTTGATAGGCACTGTCGTTGTACTGTTTTACACCTGTGCCGGAGGCATGTGGGCTGTTACTTTGACTGATGTGGTGCAAGTCGGAATAATGGTGATCGGTTTGATTTTCCTTTTGCCGGGAACTGTTGACCTTGCCGGTGGAAGAGAGGCACTTACGCAGGCTTTGACTGCTAAAGATACGCTGCTTCCGGTCGGCAGCGGCGGCTTTGAAGACGGAGTATATTATGTCGGCAGCTGGATCATCATGGGACTTGGATGTATGGTCGGGCAGGATTTGGTTCAGCGGTCATTGGCAAGTAAAAATTCCAATATCGCGGTTGCCAGCAGTGTTATTTCCGGTTTTCTTTACATGGTGATCGGTTTGATCCCCATCGCGATCGGAATTGCCGCCAGAGTGATCCTGCCCAAATACGGGGTCACCGGAGAGATGATGGATGGTGATCTGGAAAATCAGGTATTGCCGCGAATCGCTATTCTGGTATTGGGTGATACATATCCGATTTTGCTGACGGTTTTTATCGCCGCATTAACGGCTGCGATCATGAGTTCTGCTGACAGTTCACTTCTGGCTGGCGCATCACTTTTGTGCAACAATGTATTAGCTCCGCTCTTCCCGAAATTACGGGAAAAGCATCTTTTGATCAGCACCCGGATCGGAACGGTGGTATTGACCGCAGTAGCATTGGTTCTGGCAATTTGGGTAAAAAGCATTTACAGCTTGATGATCAATAGCTGGATCTCTCAGCTGGTGGTTATTTTTCTGCCGGTTTTGATGGCGCTCTATGTTCCGAAAGCCACCAGGCATACTGCGTGGGCAACGATGATCGTCGGTACGGTGGTCTGGTTGGGATATACTTTTATTGTCACCAGCGGCAGTGGAATGGCAATATCTGAGCTGCTGGCAACAGAGATGTTTGATCGTGCCATAACTTGCGGTGCGGTATATGGTTTTGTTTCAGCGTTATTGACCTTGGTTTGCTGCTATGTCGGTGAACGTATTGCCGGAGAGGATGATGAAGCGGGTACGGCTGACTAAGGAAACTCTTGACGGTATCGTTGAGTATCTGCTGGATACTTTGAAAAAGCCCGGCGCTGTCGTGCTGGTACCGACGGAAACGGTTTACGGCTTGGTCGCAAGGGCAGGGGATAAGGCAGCGCAGGAGCGTATTTTTGCCCTGAAAAAACGCAGTACTTCCAAGTTGCTCGGCTGGTTTACCGCCGATTGGCGGAAACTGGATAAGTACGGGGTGGTGCTGGACGGTTTGCCGGAAAAGTTGGCAGGCTGTTATTGCCCCGGGGCATTGACCATAATCGCGCCCTGCAAAGATGGTTCAACTCAGGGGTTCCGGGTTCCGGATTCACCGCTTTTATTGAAATTACTGAGCGAAATCGATGAGGTGCTGGTGCAGACCAGTGCCAATGCTTCGGGAGAACCGGATGCCAGAAGTTGCGATGAAGCATTGGCGCAGCTTGATGGAGAAGTTGATTTGGCGGTTGATGGCGGCGCAATTTCCGGGGAAGTCAGAGGCTCAACAGTGGTAGATGCCACAGGAAAAAGAATAAAAGTTCTCCGACAGGGGGCTGTTGACTTGCAGAAGTGGCTTTGAGATGTTATATTATTGAATCGCAGCAAGATTTGCATGGAGAGAAGTATTTTGAAACGTTTTATTCTGTTACTGTTTTTTTGTGGGGTATTGATTGGAAACTTTTCACTCCGGGCCGCTCCGGAAAAGTCTGTTCTGCTTGCCCGCAATTTTATATTTGCTTCGGTAAATGGAGAAGTGATCACCTCTGATGAGGTTTTGCGCCTGACCGGTACTAAAGAGCAGCAGGCAAGAGCGGTCTATTCCGGGGAACGGTTGGAAACGGTGATTTACAACTACCGGAAAGATGCAGTTAATGATTTGATCGATGATATATTGGTTCAAGCTGAATTTTCCCGTTACAATTACACTTTATCCAAGCAGGATATTGAGCGGGAGATCGACCGTATCGGCACAGCGATAGGCTGCCGTTCCCGCGAACAGCTGATCCGTCGGCTGCAGAAGGAAGGCTCCGGCATGGAGGAGCTGGAGATGAATGCACGCAAGAAATTAATGGTGCAGATGATGATTTACCGCCAGCTCCGGATCGCTGATCCGATTTCTCCCCAAGAGGTGTATGAGTATTTTCAAGCCAATGAGAGCAGTTATTCTTCTGCTGAAAAAATCGGATTGGCGATGCTGAAATTGGATTCTGCCAGAACTGATCTGGAAAAAGTTTCAGCAGAAATTACCGCCGAATTGAGTGCTGATCCCGGAAAGTTTGAAGAGTTTGTCCGCCGGTACAATCCTGAGCTTGGCAGTGGTGATCTGGGAGAAATCGACCGGAAACTTTTGCGTCCGGAATTTGCTGCGGCATTCGAGGAGTTCCAAGTCGGTTTGGTTGCCGGTCCGATCAAAGTCTATGACGGTGTAGTGTGGCTGAAAATCACTTCATGGAAACCTGCTCAAAAACCTGTTTTTAAAGAGGTCGAAGAGCGGATCAAAAGTGACTTGCAGCGTAAAAAACAGGAAAAAATTTTGGAAGATTATATACAACAGCTTCGCAATGGAGCTGTAATAGAGTATTTTTTGTGACCTACAAAGTGTAATGGATCGTGATTATGAAGTTGTTTTGCAATAAGTGCAGTAATATATTTTCGGTAGAGCAGGGAGATACCCCCAATGTTACTTGTCCTTCATGTTCTGCCGAAATTCCCCGTCCTGAGAAGAGTTTGGCTCCCGGAGTGGTTGTTGGTGATTTCCGCATCGAAAAAAGTTTGAGCAAGGGGGGAATGGGAGAAGTTTTTCTTGCTACTCAAATTTCCCTTGACAGACCGGTTGCACTGAAAATTTTGCAGCAGGAGTTTGTCAATGACCGGGATTATGTAGCCAGTCTTTTCCGGGAAGCAAGAGCTGCGGCAAAAATCAATCACCCCAATATCGTGCAGGCGTATGCTGTCGGCAGTGACGGCGGGAACTATTATTTTGCTATGGAATTGGTGCGGGGAGATACTCTGAAAAATATTCTCCGCAAAGAAGGGGCGTTACCGGTTGAAAAGGCGGCAAAGGTCGTTTGCGATATTGCAAATGCTCTGGATGTGGCATGGCGTGAACAGCAGTTGGTGCATCAGGATATTAAACCGGATAATATCATGCTGGATGTCAACGGTTTCGCAAAACTTGCCGATCTTGGTTTGGCAAAAAGTGTGTCGGTAAAAGAAGAGAGCGATGATTCTTCCGATGAGGTTTTGGGAACACCGCAATATATAAGTCCGGAACAGTTGACCGGAGTTCCGACCGATGTCCGCAGTGACATTTACAGTTTGGGAGCAACCTTTTATCACATCGTTACCGGGAAGTTGCCGTATCGTGCATCTGATTTGGAAGAGCTGGCGCAGATGCATAATGCAGGTAATCTGGTTCCGCCGAAAGAAATCAAACCGGATTTGCCGGATGAATTGAATCGGATCATTGTAAAGATGATGGCGCGCGATATTAATAAGCGCTATCAATCTGCCGCAGATTTGGTCAGGGATTTGGAGGCGTTTCTTGTATCCGGAGGAAAGTCGCCGGTGCAGGTGAAACTTAATTCTCCGGGAAAAATCTCTTTGCCCGGAGCTGCCCAGAGTGCACCTAAATTGATTACTCCCAATGCAGTAAGACCGGTTCAAGCGCCGATACCGGTTAAGCCGGTGGTGCAAAAAACGGTTGTCCCTAAACCTGTTGCACCCCCGAAACCGGCAGTCCCTCAGCCGGTTGTTCCCAAGCCGGTTGTACCCAAGCCGGTGTCTCCGCAGCCCGTTGTGCCGAAACCGGCGGTGCCGCCGGCTCCGGTGCCGCATAATCCGGCATTGCCCCCGAATCCGACGCTATCCCCCAATCCGGTTTCAGCTCCGGTTCAGCCTCTGCCGCAGCAGAGTCAGGAAAAAAAGGGTAAATCCGTTGTTGTCAAAGTTGTGATTATTGCCGGTGTCATTCTGGTATCGCTTATCCTTCTGGCTGCGATTGCTGTTGGAGTACTCTTTTTCCTTGAAAAAAATGGAACGATGTCTCCGAAGGTGACGCCTTATGTTAATAAGTTCATTCTGAGAAAGGCTCCTGCCGTGAACGAAAGTTCGGCTCCGGTCGAAACGAAAGCGGTGGAGGTTAAGCCGGAAATTCCCGAAAACCTGCCTGTTTCATCCTCGACTCTGGAAAATTTTGAAGTTACCGGCAGAGCTGAAGTTATTGGAGCTTTCAATGAGCTTATCAAGTGGCGGGAGCAGAATTCTGACAGTTCCGGCGATGCAGAATTTTTGAAGAAAGTTGATGCCGCATGGATGATGCTTGGAAATCCGGTGACCGAATTGGAACACAAATTACTGCAGAGGTTAAAAAAGATGTTTTCTGCCGCAGACGAGTCACGTTGTGCGGAATTCCGCCGGAAGCTGCGGCAGGAACATATCGAAAAACTTGCGGCTGCCGAGAGTGCGTATATTGAGCAGAAAAAGCGGGAAGCCGCTGCGGCAGAGGAGCAGAAGCGCAGACAGCTTGAAACGGAAAAACAGGCAAGAGAAAGTGCCAGAATAGAGAAAGAAAATCAGGAGAAAGACCGTGTCCGCTTGACTGAAATCACCAATAATTGCAATAAGCTCTTGCGCGATTGCATATTGTCGATGCGTGAAGCATTGATAAGCGGCAATGATGCGACATTCGTTGAAAACGTGGCATCCGCAAAAACATTTCTTGCAGCCACCGTTGCGTTTAACTCAAAGGAAACTCAAGTTATCCGGCAGTTCAAACATAGTATTGATGCGCTGAATGGCGAAAAGAAAAAACTTGGTGTGATCTTCAAGCAAATTCAGGCGATCAATGAAGATAAACAGATTTTGGTCGATGTGAAAGAAAAAAAGCTGTTGCTGGTTGCTGCAAAACCGGGTATACTGGTGTGCCGTGATGTTGTGAATTACAGCGACACAGATGTTGAGTATTCATCCATTACCGGAATCGCCAGAAAAAGGTTGATTATCGCACTGACGATGAATTTGAAGAACAATAAATATGCAGAGTTTTATTTCGATTTGTTCCATAAGAAGCCATCGGATGATAAACTTGTACCTGCCGGATTCTGGAGACAGGTTTGGCCGGTTGTAAAAAGTGCATTTTAATCTTGCGATGATCCGTAAGCTGCAAGGCTTACGGATTTTTTAATCCATTCCTGAGCGGATGATTTGAGAATAGATCCCCGGGGGGTAAATGTATTGATTGGTTCGGCTGCGCCGTTTTAATTCTTCAAAAGTTTCTCCTTGGCGGCATTTCAAGTACCCCAGTTCAAAGAGCAGTTCATCGGAATAGCCATTGAGCAGCAGTCTTATATCTCCGGTAAAACCCGGATTTATCAAACGGAGCATCGGCGCAAGAGAGGTGGTACAGTTTTTTGTGATGCTGTTGTAAAATTGCGGATGTTCAATGTGCCGGTTTATTGCTTGCAAAAGGGTATGCAGAATAAATCTGCTTTCCATAGGGGCGGCAGTTGTCCGGTATAGGAAAAGTTCTTCTTTCCGGTAATTTGTCCGTAATTTGAATAGATCATTTTCCGTTCCGGCAATGACCAGTAACCCGTATTGCTTATACATCCCCGGAATAAAGCCCTGAGTTGCGCCTTCAGGCAGTCTGGTTTCTACGGAAAAGGCAAGATGCCTGCCATCGGCGAACTCAAAAGAAAGCATCGTGTGAGCGACACTTTGCAAATTATCCCAATGGGATACTGCCAGATCCATAAAACAGACTTCCCGCAAATCGAACTGCATATCGAGGTAATTCATCTCGTAATCATCCGGAGTATTGTAGGCAAAGTTTCTTATATTATACAGTGTAAACCGATGCTGATCAGCAAATACCGCAACTGCATTGCGCCGCCAGGGCGGCTGCCACTGTTTTCCGGAAAAAACTTTTTGCGGAGTCAACGAGAGAAAGTATCCGATTATGAAAATTTCTATTACTGCCACATCCAGAGCAAGGATGAATTTGCCATATAATGACAAAACCGTCATCCCTGTTATGACAAGAAAAAATGCCAGTGTCGCCGCATAGCGCCATATTCCGGAAAGTCCGAGATTGTAATAAACTACCCCGGTACACCACACACCTGCCAAAAGCAGCAGAGGCAGCCAAATCATTTTGCCTGAAAAAATAAAATACTCTACCATTTTTTCCACAAAAACCTCCAATAAAAAATATATCACTTCGCAGTTTTTTTACAAGTAAAAAACTCATCTTGCTTGTAAAAAAAATAATATGTGGTACATTATATAAACTTGCCGTAAAGAATCAATAATAGGGAATAAAAATGAGTTTGACCGCATTTTTGCTGGTATTTATTTCGGTATTTATGCATGCCGGATGGAATTTTATTGGAAAAAAAGAGAGTCCGAGTTCGGCGTTCTTCTTGATAGCAGCTTTTGCCGGAGGGATTTTCTGTCTGCCTTTTACTTTATTCAGCGGCGTGGATATTTTTGCGATCCCGATGAAATTCTGGCTTGTTTTGCTGTGCAGTTGTGCATTCAACGGGGTGTATTTTTTTGCGTTGGCTTCCGGTTACCGCAACGGGGATATTTCCCTGGTTTATCCATTGGGCCGTTCTTTGCCGGTGCTTTTGACCGCGGCAGTAACGATGCTTTTGAAAATCGGAGGCAAGCCACTGTCAACAAATGCTTTGATCGGCATGGGAATTCTTTTTGCCGGTTGTGTTATTTTACCTCTGCAGAAGTGGAATGACTTCAAGATAAAAACTTATATGTCCAAAATATTTTTCTGGGTATTGCTTATCAGTGCCGGAACTACCGGATACACCATTCTTGATAGCGTTAATATGGAAATACTTAAACAAGTTTCATTCAAAAACGAAATTTTCAGAGCAATATTCTATATGGGCACCGCGGAAGTATTTATTGTGCTTTACATGTTTTGGCTGGTGATTTTCAGCCGCCGTGAACGGGTGGAATTGATGCGCATTTCCCGCAGTTGGTATCCTTATGTGGCTGGAATTTTCTCGGCATCAGCATATATTCTGGTGCTTTTGGCAATGAATCAGGTTACCAATGTTTGCTACATTCAGGCGTTCCGGCAGATGAGTTTGCCGGTGGGGATGTTCGCCGGGGTGCTGATCCTCAAAGAGTCTTGCTCTGTTCCCAAAGTCATCGGAATCATTCTGATCGTTGTGGGACTGGTTTTAACCTCTGTGTAATTTGGTGCCGCAAAAAGCAGAAATAGCACTTGCCGCGCAAAAACATCCGAATATTGCCGGCAGATAACTGATACTGCCGATTTTTTTGCTCTCAAAACTGCGCAGGGGAACTTCCGGAGAATATACCGTCGGAATCCCTTTTTGCAAACGGCGTTCTTTAAGTTTGTTCCGCATTACCCGGGCGAGGGGACACCCGCTGGTTTTACTTAGATCGGCAAGTTTTACCTGCATCGGATCAATTTTTCCTCCCGCTCCCATAGAGGAGATAAAGGGTATTTTCTTTCTTTTAAGCTGGCATATCAACTCAACTTTCACCGGAACATCATCAATGGCATCAATCACAAAATCAAAGCCTTCTCTCAAAAGAGCGTCAATATCTTCCGCGCTTTTCAAAAACTTATGCAGAGGGATAAAATCACCATCCGGATTGATTTGTCGGCAGCGTTCAACCCAAACATCCACTTTTGCTTTGCCGATCGTTTCAGAGAGCGCGATGATCTGACGGTTGCAGTTGGTAACATCGACATCATCCCCGTCAACCATTACCACACATCCGACTCCAGCTCTGACAATGTTTTCCACCGCATAACCGCCAACACCGCCGACACCAACGATCAGAACTCTTTTATTCTGCAATTCTGCCGCATTTTCACCAAAAAGCAAGCCTGTACGGGAAAATCTTTCTGCAATATCTGAACTCATTTTTTATTCCTCCAAAAAGTCGGCGAAAAATTGATCGGTGATCTTCTCCAATCCGGAATTGCAACTGTTTTTCTCTGCCGTGTTCAATAAATCAATTATATCAACGTCTTTCAGATCATCACTTTCAAACCCAAATGCTCCGTAATGATTCTGCAATTTTTTCATCAACGCAATATTATTCACCATCAAAGGATGAAAGGAGACAGTGAATTTCCGTTTCCACAACTCATCCAGCATTTGCGGTGATGATCTGAAGCCATGAATCATAACTTTCAGCGTGAATGGTTTCAATATGGCAAACAACTCATCAAATGCCTTGACACAATGGATCACTACCGGTTTATGACAGTCAGATGCCATTGCAAGAATTTGCTGCAGATATCTCTGCTGGATAAAAAATTCCGGTCCACGCAGTTTATCCAAACCGATTTCTCCTATCGCAGCT
>JAZUPS010000087.1:0-10867 GCA_045605305.1 Victivallaceae bacterium | reverse complement strand
CCGGCGGTTACACACTGGCGGCAAAAGTTGTTGACACCGATGATTCAGCTTTGATGAAGCATGGATTATTGTGGTACGGTTCACAGCATCTTACGGTAAAAATCCTTACCGGTGAGTTTGCCGGAAAGGTGTTCCCGGCGGTGAATGAGCTTCGTGCTTCGCCGGAACTGGATAAGCTCTTTTCCCCCGGCGATCGTATCCGGGTGATTATCAGCAGCGGTGCAGAAATCATTCCCGGCAAAACGGTACTGACTGCCGGTAATTATGACCGTTCCATCTGGAGTTTTGTATTGTGCGGCGGATTTTGTCTGCTTTTGATCATCTTCGGCAGATGGACGGGGGTGAAAGCACTTTTCAGCTTTGTTTTCAGTTGTCTGGTGATTTTCAAACTGGTGATACCTTTTATCCTTGCCGGAGTTCCTGCCGGATGGACGATTTTCGGCAGTGTACTCATTTTGACCGCAGTGATAATTCTGCTGGTAGCCGGAGTTACCAGAAAGGCGCTGGCGGCATTGATCGGAGCCGGCAGCGGAGTTTTTGCCGGATTGCTGATGGCGCATCTTTTTGGAAAATTGCTCAATATCAACGGGGCATCCATGCCATTTGTTCAAACTCTGCTCTACAACGGTTATGAGAATCTTGATCTGGCGGATATTTTTACCGGAGCATTGATTTTGAGCTGTTCCGGGGCGGTAATGGATCTGGCGATGGATATTGCCGCGGCGGCAGAGGAGCTGGTGCGTTTTTCGCCGGGGCTTTCTGCAAAAGAGATCACCGCTTCCGGATTCCGGGTCGGCAGGAGTGTGGTCGGTACGATGACCACCACGCTTCTTTTGGCGTACTCCGGTGGATTTTTGACTTTGCTTATGATGTTTGCTGTGCAGGGAACTTACTGGGTGGATGTGATAAATCACCCGCTGGTAGCCGCTGAATTGGTCAAAACCATGATCGGCAGTTTCTCTCTGGTGCTGGTAGCTCCCCTTACTGCAGTTGCCGGAGGAGTGATTTTCGGCAGTAAAAAGTCTGCTCAACCTTGAAAAATTCCCCTTCGCCGTATATATTAAGTCCGTGTATAACTTTAACTTATATATGAAGGAGATTTCAACCATGACTTTTATGGAAAAACTTGCCGCTGCGATGCAGAAAAATAATTCACTGGTCTGCGTGGGACTTGACCCCGCTATCGGTAAACTTCCTGAATGTATCCGCAACCGTCCCGATGCGATCTATGAATTCAACTGCCGCATTGTCGATGCCACCAAAGATCTGGTTTGTGCTTACAAGCCGCAGGCGGCGTACTATGCCGGTCAGGATTGCGACGAAGCGCTGAAAGAGAGTATTTGCTACATCAAAAAAACAGCTCCGGATGTTCCGGTGATTTTGGATGTGAAGCGCGGTGACATCGGTTCCACCGCTGAATACTACGCAAAGGAGGCGTTTGAGCGCTATCAGGCTGATGCGGTGACTGTCAACCCCTACATGGGGTTTGATGCAGTTCAGCCCTTTTTGCAGTATGAGGATAAAGGGGTGATCATCCTCTGCCGTACCTCCAATAAATTTTCCGGCGATCTGCAGAATCTGGTTGCCGACGGCCGCCCCATTTACGAACATGTGGCGCTTTTGGTTAGAGACAAGTGGAACGGCGCGAAAAATGCCGCACTGGTGGTGGGAGCTACCTATCCGGAAGAACTCAAAGCACTCCGTGAACTTTGTCCGGAAATGCCCTTCCTCGTGCCGGGTGTCGGCGCTCAGGGCGGAGATGTGGAAAAGGTGGTGAAGTTCGGTTGTACTGCCGATAAGTGCGGTATTATTGTGAACTCTTCCCGTGGAATCATTTATGCTTCCAAAGGCGAGGATTATGCTGAAGCCGCCGGAATCGCCGCCAGAGAACTTCGTGATCAAATCAACTCATTCCGGTGAAAAGTATGAGCGATAGTGCATGTGATAACAATAATGAATTGCCGGTAATTGCCATCGTCGGCCGCCCCAACGTGGGTAAATCCAGTTTATTCAACGCCATTGTCGGGCGTAAACTGGCGATCGTCCACGAAATGAGCGGAGTAACCCGTGACCGGGTGAGTGCCGATGTACGTTATCAGGGGCAGATGTTCACTCTGGTGGATACCGGCGGATTGAATACGCTGGATGATACGGAAAAAAATGTGGACTTCTGGGATGCCGGGATCACCGAACAGGCTCAGTGTGCCATGGAAAATGCTGATGCGCTGATCATGGTGTGCGACAGTCAGAGTGGATTGACTCCCTTGGATATCGATGTTGCCCGGCGTATCCGGCAGCTGAATAAACCGGTATTTCTCGCCGCGAACAAGTGCGATAACGATGAGTGGAAAGATCACGCTTCAGAGTTTGCCCGTCTCGGATTCGGTAATGTGTATCCCACTTGCTGTACCCACAAAGGCGGCGTGAATGCTCTTTTGCAGGCGGCATTGAAAAAGTGCCGTTTTGTCTCCATTGCTCAGGCTGCGAAAAAGAGCGGTTTGAATATCGCTATCGTCGGTCGCCCGAATGTGGGCAAATCCAGCTTGGTAAATGCGTTGCTCGGTGAAGAACGCCTGATGACCAGTCCGGTGGCAGGAACCACCCGTGATGCGGTGAAAATCGAGTTCGCCATTCATGATAAAGAGGGCAAAGAGATCCCGGTGCAGCTGGTTGATACCGCTGGTTTGCGTAAAACCGGAAAAGTGGATAATGTGGTGGAATTATTCAGCATCATGCGGGCAAAAAGTGCTATCGACCGCGCGGATGTGGTGATCATGGTGCTGGAGGCGGGATTCAATAAAGTTACCGCACAGGATCGGAAAATTGCAGCTCTGATCGAACAATCCGGCCGTTCCTGCATCATCGTTGCCAACAAGTGCGATTTGTGCGATGATAAAAAAGAGGCTTTGATCAAAGAGCTTCACAAGACTCTGCCGGGCTTGAGTTTTGCACCGGCGGCATTTATCAGCGCCAAAGAACGGCGGAATCTGGATAAGCTGGAAGAGGCACTGGTACTGGTTCACGGGAACTTGAAGACCGAAATCACCACCGGCTTGCTCAACCGGGTGCTGTCAAGAGCTTTTGAAGATACGCCGCCGCCGGTGATCAAAGGTGCGCCTTTGAAGCTGTTTTATGCTTCGCTGGCAGGGTTGCGTCCCCTGAAGATCAAACTTTTTGTCAACCGGGTGGAATCAGCCGCAGGCAACTATTTGACTTTTTTGAAAAAACGGATCCGGGAAAATTTCCCGCTGGAAGGCATCCCTCTGGAAATCGAAGCGGTAGCCCGTCCTAAAAAAGTAGCGAGCATCCGCCGTAAAAATCAGTAAAGAGAGATAATTTCAAAAGTTCAGCATAAGAGCCGGGCGTAAAAGTTCCGGCTCTTTTTTATCCCCTTGATCAACTGCCGGAATCGAAGTTGCGGCGGTCTTCTGCGGATATGATACCGCGTTCCAGATAGGAGTTGAGGCAGGCGGTCATGGAGAGCATGCCGTCTTTAGCGGAACTTTCGATGACAGACATGAGCTGGTGGGTTTTGTTATCCCGGATAAGTGCGCGTACAGCCATCGTGCCGGTCATGATCTCAAAAGCACCTATTCTTTTGCCGGGCATATCCTGCCGGGGAATGAGGCGTTGGGATATGACAGCCAGAAGTGTTCCGGCAAATTGCTGACGGATTTGGTTCTGCTGACCGGATGGGAAAACATCGATGATCCTTTCCACAGTCTGACAGGCATTGTTGGCATGGAGTGTGCCAAGCACCAAATGACCGGTTTCGGCGGCGGATAAGGCGGTACGGATGGTTTCTATATCCCGCAATTCACCGACCATGATTATATCCGGAGCCTGCCGCATGGCGCTTCGCAATCCTGAGGGAAAATCCAGTGCATCCATGCCGATTTCCCGCTGTTCGATCACGCAGCGGTCATGGGTGTAGGTGTATTCGATGGGGTCTTCGATGGTGATGATGTGACGGGTATCCCGGTGGTTGACCTCATCGAGCAGGCTTGCCAGCGTGGTGGATTTACCGCTGCCGGTGGGACCGGTAACCAGGATCAATCCCTGTTTTTTCTGCATGATCATTGAGAGAACCGGCGGCAGACCGAGCATTTGCGGGGCAGGGATCATGTCGGAAATCGACCTGCCGACCAATGCCACATTGCCGCGCTGAAAAAAGATATTCAAACGGAAACGGCGGTTGGTTTCATCGGGTAATTTTATGGATATAGCCAGATCAAGATCCCGTTTTTCTTCCAGAGTGACCCGTTGACGGCGGGTGAGAAGACTGTATACCAGTTTCTGCACATCTGCTCCGCTGAGCGGCGGCAGATCAAGAGATGCAAGCGAACCTGCGATCCGCAACTGCGGCGGCACTCCCACGGTAAGCAGCAGGTCGCTTGCTCCGGCTTTGACGGCAGCTTTAAAAAGATCACGCATATCGATTTGACTGGAGCTTATAGAGTCACCGGCATAGACTGCTGTTTCACTTGATCCTACATTCATTCCCCGCTGCATGAGTTTCAATTCATCGGGGGTATCTGTGGCTTTGTAAGCATCTTCTGAGGTGATCAGATTTTTTTTGAGCAGTTCTATGAGTGAGTTATTGAAGGTACTCATGCCCAGATGAGTTCCCATGCGCATACTCTGCTCCAACTCTTCAAAGCGCTGTTCGGCGATTTGCTTTTTCACAGAACCGGTACCAAGCAGAATATCCAGAGCCGGGATCATGCCATTCCCGTCGGCACGGGGGATGAGACGCTGGGCAATTACTGCTTCCAGAGCAACAGAGAGCGAACTGGAAACGGTTTCCCGGTTTTGTTCAGGGAATAATTCAATCATTCTTTCCACGGTGCTTGCCGCATCAGAGGTGTGCATGGTGCTGATGACCAGATGTCCGGTCAGAGCGGCAGATAATGCGGTACTGAGTGTTTCGGCATCCCGTATTTCACCAACGACGATAATATCCGGATTTTCCCGCATCGCATTGCGCAGAGCTTCGACAAATCCGCCTTTTGTACGACCGACTTCCCGCTGGGAAACGATGGATGATTTGTCGGAGTGGATGTACTCAATGGGGTCTTCCAGGGTGAGGATATGTTTGCTCATGGTGCTGTTGATAAAGTTTACGATAGCACTCATGGTGGTGGATTTGCCGCTGCCGGTGGTTCCGGTGATGATGATCATTCCCCGGGGTGTTGAAGAGATTTTCTGCATGATGGAAACCGGGAGATTCAGCTGGGAAAAGTCGCACTCCGTACCGTTGCGCAAAGGACGGGCAACCAGGCAGGGACCGGAAATGGAATCGAAAAAGTTTATACGGAAACGGTTGCCGTTTATGGAGTAGGATGAATCGGCACCGCCGCTTTCCCGGTAGCCGCTTTCGGCGGCAGCTCCCAGACACTCTTTGCGGAAAATATCTATTGATTCACTGTCGATTTCCGGAATATTGGCGGCTGAAGATATGCTGCCATTGATACGGAAACTGGGGGATTTTCCGCAACTGATGAAGATATCAGAGGCGTTGAATTTTACTGCGGCTTCAAATAATTTACTGATATTCATAACGTGGAGTTCCTTATGATTTCTATTGCTTGATTATAAAATTAGCATGTTTGGAACTGTTTTTCAATAGGAGTTTTGAATGATTTTGATAAATTACCTCAAGTTTCTTCTTGAAAAATCGCTTTACTGTCATATAATTCTATTGCAGAGGACCGCAGAAAAAGAGGATTTTTGCGGTAGAGTATTCTGCAGAATAAAAAATCAAGAGGAGTAAAAGTATGCGGAATTTTTTTGAATCGCTCCGGGAAACGCTTATTCAAAGTAATTTGCCGGGAATCGTCGGAGCAGTGTTGGTACTGCTGATAGGATGGCTGGTGGCATTGTGGCTTTCCGGAATGGCGGCTGCGGCAGCGCTGAATTGTACCGCATGGTGCAGGCAGCTGCCTGGAAGTGATCCGGAACGCAATCCGGAACATGTCGGCAAAACGACCGGCAAAATCGTCTGGTGGATAGTGATGATACTGGTGCTGCTCGGTTGCATGTCGCTTTTGCAGCTGGATGGTGCGGCATTGCCCTTGAGGGAGTTTATGGTGGTGCTTGCCCGGTATATACCCAATCTTGCCGGAGCATTGCTGTTGATCATTGCCGCCCGGATCATTGCCGCAGTTGTCCGTGCCGCCATCCGCAAAGTAGCGGAAAAGAAGGCACAAGCCCTTGAGGAAAATGACTCATGGGGCAGGGAAAAGGTGAAAACTGTGGAGTTTTCCGCCGATGGTGCAGTTTGGCTGATATATCTTTTCTTTCTTCCGGCGATCCTCAATGCATTGGGGATATATGGGATAACGGCTCCTTTGCAGGCGATGTTTGCCACGGCATTGATCTATTTGCCGCGGGTGGCGGCGGCACTGTTGATTGTTGTTGTCGGATTCTGGGCGGCAAGAGTTGTCCGGCGCGCGGTGACGGCGATGGTTCAGGCGCTGAAAGTTGATGAAGCTGGAGCATTTTTCGGGTTCAGAAAATTTTCCGGTCACACCTTCGGTAATCTTTGCGGCAATGTCGCATGGGTTCTGGTGGCAATTCCGGTGGTTATCGCGGCTTTGACGGCTCTGGATATCGCGGTTTTATCCCAAAGCGTTTCCGGATTTTTGAACATGCTGCTTTTCAGTGCGGGAAATATCATTGGCGCGGTATTGATCTTTTTCGGAGCATTTCTCATTGGAAAGGTGGCGGAAAAATCGGTTCGCTCTTTGAGTAAAAGTTCCGGAGTTGACACCCTGCAGGAAAAACTCTCTGTCAGCAGTGAAAGATTTCCGGAATTCACCTTTTCGGCGGCGGCTGGAAAAATCGCCGGGATCGCGGTCTGGGTATTGGGGCTTCTTGCCGGGTGCGAAATTTTGCGCTTCAACGAAGTGTCGGCAGTCATCCGGAAATTTGCGGTTTTCGGCGGAAATCTGATTTTGAGTTTTATAATTCTGGTTTTCGGGGCGGCAATGGCTCAATTTACCGGCAGATTAGTAGGTGATAAAGTCGGCAAAGCTCTGCTTTGGGGCGTAAAGGCGGCGATAATGATCTTTACTGTCGCTCTGGCGTTGACCAATTTGAATATCGGCAACGGTGTCGTGCAAATCATTTTTGCCATGGTGCTGGGTGCTTTGTGCCTTGCCGGGGGACTTGCTTTCGGATTGGGCGGCAGGGATTTTGCCGCATCATTGCTGGAACAGTGGCGGCGGGAGAAGTAACTTTTCAACCTTTCTGCTTTTTCAGGGGCTGTTGCGCAAGTGACAGCTCCATTTTTTGCAGATAAATTTTCCGCTTTTGCCGATAAGCGGACAGATAGATGGTAAATCGGGAACAAATATTTAATTTAATAGTTGATTAACAGTGGCTTTTTAACCTTTTTTTAACTCACTTTTTTGAATTGTCTCTTGTAAATAACTTTTTTTAGAATTATATTATATGTTTCGTAGTCTTCGGTTATCCGGGGAGTAATATAAATTCAGAATGGGGACGGGTAAGAAAGGAAAGCTCCGTTCCAAAAAGTCAGAAAGGTTTGTTAATCATGAAAAAGGCAGCTGTGGCCGATGCGACATTACGGTTGTACGACAATACCGTTTGTACGCTTGGGTTCAAGGAGAAAATCGAGATAGTCAAACAGCTCGACCGACTGTGTGTCGATGTTATTGAGACTGCTCCGCTGCTTAATGGCAAATCTGATGTTCTTTTTCTTCATTCGGCTGCTTCCCTTACCAAAAATTGTACGATCAGCTGTGTCGTGCCGCTGGATAGTGATGAATTGGTGGAATACAGCTGTCAGGCGATCATGAAAGCTGCCAAACCCCGGATCAATATCATCGCTCCGGTGTCGGCGGTTCAGATGGAATACCATTGCCATAAAAAACCGGATGCCGTTCTTGAAAAGCTCCGGGCAGTGACCACGGCGGTCAAGGCTTCCGGCATTGAGGTGGAAGTTTCTTTTGCCGATGCAACCCGGGCGGAGCGGGATTTTCTGGTTTCCGCTATCCAGACGGCGATTTCTGCCGGAGCGCAGATCATTACTCTTTGTGATTCTGCGGGGGTGATGCTTGCCGGGGAGATGTTTGATTTTGTTTCCGGAGTGAAAAAAGCTGTTCCGGAGCTTGATAAACTTGTTTTGTCAGTGGAGTGTGCCGATGATCTGCACATGGCACCTGCCTGTGCGATCGCCTGTATCCGTGCCGGAGCGCAGCAGATCAAAACCGCTGTCGGTGTCCCCGGACGTCTGGAATTGAAAGCTCTGGCGGATATTCTGCAGAGCAAAGGCGAAGCACTGGGTATTTCCATTTCCCTCAACCGTACCGCCTGCGGTTCGATCATTGCCGCCGTGGAAAACATTGTCCGCGGTCAGAGCGTTCCGGCATCAGCGGAACGGCGCAGTCAGCTTCCTGCCGGCGGTGATTGGAAACTTACCATTGCCGATGATATGGCGGCTATCGGTGAAGCGGTCAAAAAGCTCGGTTATGAACTTTCAGCAGAGGATTTGGGCAAAGTTTTCGATGAATTTCAGCGCATTGCCCAGAAAAAAGAGTTGGGACCGAAAGATTTGGATGCCATTGTCGCCACAGTGGCAATGCAGGTGCCGCCGACTTATACACTGAAAAGTTTTGTGATCAACAGCGGCAACATCATCACCTCCATGGCGCATGTCATTCTTCTGAAAAACGGGGAGGATGTGCAGGGATTCAGCATGGGGGATGGTCCCATTGATGCGGCGTTCCTCTCCATTGAAAATATTGTCGGGCGCCACTTTGAGCTGGATGATTTCCAGATCACAGCGGTCACCGAGGGCAGGGAGGCTGTCGGTTCCGGCATCGTCCGTCTGCGTTCCAACGGCAAACTTTACTCCGGCAAAGGTATTTCCACCGACGTGATCGGTGCAAGTATCCGCGCTTATGTGGATGCTCTCAATAAAATCTGTTATGAGGAGAATAATTGATCATGAAACTCTCCTTTTCAACCAATCGCTGGAATAATTACAGTTTTGATCAGTTTATCGACATTGCTGCAAAGTACCACTTTCAGGGAATCGAGATCCACGATGTACATGCGGTTTTTGATGTAAGTGAACCCGGCAGGATCACCACCCTTTACCGGAGATTGATGGAAAACCGTCTGCAGATCTCCTGTATCGACCTGGTAGCCGATGTTGTGGATGCAAAAGATGCGGCATTGGAGGAGCTGGTTTTGGTTCTGGATGCCGCCAAACGTCTCCATGCGCCCGGAATCCGGGTGAAAACGGCGAGAAGTGATGCTGATGCCGTCAACGGAGTGCGGGAGTTCCTCTCTGCGGCGCTGCCCATGGCGGAAAAATCGGGAATCAAACTGCTGGTGGAAACCGTTGGCGTTTTTGCTGATACCACGCAGCTGCGTGCGCTTTTTGAATCTTTTGTCAGCGACAATCTGGCGGCGGTGTGGGATCTTCATTATCCGTTCCGTATCCACGGCGAAGCTCCGGAAGAGACCATCCGCAATCTGGGAGCTTACGTTCAGCATGTTCACATGAAGGACTCTGAAAGTGCCGATAAACCGATGCTGGTTGGTGAAGGTTCTCTGCCGATCAAGGCGATCATGAATGCTCTGAAGTCGGTCAATTATGATGGATTTATCTCCATTGAATGGGATCCGGCGTGGGATGAGGTCAGCGATATAGATATTATTTTTCCGCACTTTATCAGTTACATGAGCCGTTACGAGCTGGCGCGTTCCAGAACTCCGCTTTACGATAACAATGCCCGTACCGGAAAATATGTCTGGAAGAAGGAAACTTTGATCGAAAAAACCTTCTCTCAGGTGCTTGATACTATGGTCAGGGAGTTTCCCGATCATCTGGCATTCAAATATACTGCGCTGGATTACACGCGTACTTATTCCGAATTCCGGGATGATGTGGATCAGTTTGCCCGCAGTTTGATCGCTCTGGGTGTGAAACCGGGCAGTCATGTGGCGGTGTGGATGACCAATTTGCCCCAGTGGTATATTGCCTTCTGGGCGACAACCAAGATCGGCGCAGTGCTGGTCACGGTCAATACGGCGTACAAAATCGCAGAAGCAGAGTATTTGCTCAAACAGTCTGATACCCATACATTGATCCTGGAAAAATCGTGGCGCGATTCCGACTATGCCGGAATTATTGCCCAGCTTTGTCCGGAACTGGCAGAAACCGTTCCCGGAGCGCCGCTTCGTGCCAAACGTCTGCCGTTTTTGCGGAACGTGATCACAGTAGGTTACCGTCAGAAAGGTGCGATCACCTGGGAAGATGCCCTGCTGCGGGCAAAAAGTGTCCCGGTTGAGGAATTGCACCGCCGGGCGGATGCGGTGGATATCCACGATGTCTGCAATATGCAGTACACATCCGGAACTACCGGTTTCCCCAAGGGTGTGATGCTTACCCACTACGGGGTGGTGAATAACGGCAAGTGCATCGGAGACAGGATGGATTTATCTACTGCCGACCGGATGATGATCGAAGTGCCGATGTTCCACTGTTTCGGTATGGTTCTGGCGATGACTGCCAGTATGACCCACGGAGCAACATTGCTGCCGCTGCCTTATTTTTCGGCAAAACCGGCGCTGGCATGTATCAATCAGGAAAAGATCACCTGCTTCCACGGTGTGCCGACGATGTTTATCGCTCTGCTCGGCCATCCGGACTTCCCCAAAACTGACTTTTCTCACATGCGTACCGGGATCATGGCAGGTTCGCCCTGTCCGATCTCAGTGATGCAGGATGTTATTGACAAAATGCACATGACCGAAATCACCATCGTTTACGGTCAGACAGAAGCATCTCCGGGATGTACCATGTCTACCACCAGCGATCCCATCGAAGACC
>JAZUPS010000086.1:0-2064 GCA_045605305.1 Victivallaceae bacterium | reverse complement strand
GCACCCTTAAACTACCAGCTTTCATCTCATCAACGGTCTCTTTTCAATCTTCTTTTGACTGACTTTTGAAATTACCTCCAGAGTAGAGGCAATTTCAAAAGTTCTCAAAAGCTCTTGAAAATTCCTGTTGCGATTTGAGAGTGTGGCGTGTTCGGGTGTTGCCGCTGTGGGTAGCACCCTTAAACTACCGGCTTTCATCTCATCAACGGTATTTTTTCAATCTTCTTTTGACTGACTTTTGAAATCACCTCCAGAGTAGAGGCAATTTGAAAATATCAAAAACAGCCTCCGGTAAAAAAAGTGAAACCTGTAGAAAAAGGATTATTTTTTATGAATGGTGTGGTTATTATCGGAGCCGCCGGCAGAATGGGCCGCCGGTTGATCGCCAATGTTATGGAAAGTGCCAATCTTGAACTTGCCGGTGCCGTGGAGTATCCCGGTTCCCCTTTCGTCGGGCAGGATGCCGGTGTGGTCGCCGGATGCGGCGAAAGCGGAGTTAAAATCACCGATTCTCTGGAATCTGCCTTGACCTCCAATGCGTCGGCGGTGATCGATTTTGCCACCGGCGGCGTGATCGAAGCGGCACAGCTGGCAGTCAAAAAAAATTGTGCCATGGTCATCGGTACCACCGCTTTGACCGCAGAGGATAAAGCCGAATTGAAACGTCTTGCCGATGAGGAAAACGGCAGGATCGTCGCGGCGAACAATATGAGTGTCGGAGTCAATCTGCTTTTCAAACTGGTCAGCGAAGCGGCGGCTTTCCTCGGATTGGACTACAATGTGGAAATCGTGGAAATGCACCACAATAAAAAGATCGATGCCCCCAGCGGCACCGCTGTCCGTCTGGGTGAAGTGGTTTGTCAGGCGCGGAACTGGAAGTATGAAGAGGCGGTGAAAAACGGCAGAAGCGGTATCGTCGGGAAACGTCCGGCAGAGGAGATCGGAATGCACGCCCTGCGCGGCGGTGATGTGGTCGGTGATCATACGGTGATCTTTTCCGCTGAAGGTGAACGTCTGGAACTCTCCCACAAAGCCTCCAGCCGGGATATGTTTGCCCGGGGCGCTTTGCTGGCAGTGGAATATCTTCTGGATGCTCCCGCCGGACTCTATGATATGCAGGATGTTTTGAATCTGAAATGAGCCGCCGGGACGAACTCAAGCAGATCCTTCTGCGCCACTTGCTGCTTTACGGCAAAGCCACCCGTCCGGAACTGGTCGCATTGACCGGAATCCGGGCGGCAACTGTCTTTGAAGCCATTGACGAATTAAAAGCCGAGGGCATCATTCAGGAACCGGAACGCCGGGGAAAAAAGACCGGCAGACGGGCTCCGGAGTTGAGCTGTGCCGCCGATTGCTGTCATATCGTCGGCGTGGAACTGCGCCTGACCGGTTGTGTCGGGGTGGTGATCGATGCCAATGGTGAAGTCATCCACTGTGCCGAACATCCTGCCGGTGACCGGCGCAATCTTCTGGAAGTGAAGCGGGAGATTCTGGAAGTGCTTCAGCATTTACGGGATCTTTCTGGTGATCAATGGCATCTGGTCAAAGGTCTGGGCTTTGCCGACCCGGGATTGGTGGATGTTGAACGCAATATCTCCATCCGGGCAGTGAATATTCCGGCGTGGCAAAATCTGGAAACCGGCAGAATGTTGGAAAATGCCTCCCGTCTTCCCGCTCAAATCTGGCCCGAAGCGATGGTCAAGACCCGCATGGAGTTCATTCAGCGTCTGCCCAATGCTCCGGAAAGCATCTTCAACTTCGTTACCGAAGATGGTATCGGCGGCGGATTTATCAAAAAAGGGGAACTTTTTGTCGGCAGTTCCGGCAGAGCAATGGAGATCGGTCACATCGTTGTCCGCCCCGGGGGGAGCCGTTGTCAATGCGGCAACTGCGGTTGTCTGGAGTCGGTGGCAAGTCCGGCTGGACTGGCGGAAAAGATCGCCGAATCCCGGGCGGCGGGAGTTGATCTGGGCGGAATGCCGGAAAAGTTCTCCATGGAGGCTTTTGCCGATTTTGCCACCCGCAACCGGGGGGTGCGCATCATTGCCGATGAGTTGTGCCGGG
>JAZUPS010000085.1:0-5988 GCA_045605305.1 Victivallaceae bacterium | reverse complement strand
TTATCGCTGTCGATCCGCCACAACATCATTTGGAGCTTCCGGCTTCCTCTTTCCCAAACGCTGTGCTCTATTTCATTTTTCTTTCCACTGGTAAATGATTTGGTACACTTCCAACCAGCCTGCCGCATTTTTCCACCGACCCAAGTTCTGGCATAGGCATAACTGTACGGCAACTCTCCGGAAATGTCCCAAGTTTTGCTCACTTTTGCCGTTGCGGCAAAGCACGCAAGTATAGTAAAAATAAATATGAAAAAGATTTTTTTATTCATTGTCATTCTCCCGTAAAAACGCCATACACAGAAGTTTGTCGGGTATAAGCTGATACTGATTTTCCGGACAGTTCCTGTCCTTCATCACTTCCCGCGTAATTTTCATTTGCAATAGTCACCCATGCCGGCTGACCGTCGCTTACTGCTTTGCACAAATCTTCACCGTTTTTAGTGCGGTCATCATTGTTATTGCGCGAATACAATACAAGTTTTTCATCATTCTTCCGTAATTCAAACTCGTTGCTGTAATTAAATGCTTCATCAGATTTCTGTCCCATAAGTCCACTGAGAACCCGGATGGATTTTATCCAAGCTGGTACCTTCAACACAGCATTGTTTTTAAGAGCATTTTTCTTCCACCAGCCATTGGAAGACACAACGGTTTCATTTTTATCTTTTGCTGTTATCTCAAAATCTCCCATAAAATCTCTTTTTCCGATTGACCCGAAGAAATCTTCTGCCACATTGACTTCCGATGGATCTTTTGCACCCCAAGCCCAAAGATCATGCTGATCCATTTGCAGAAGTAAATTGCGATACAAAGACACTTCCCCAGCAAAGAAAATCACCGTGATAAACACGAGGTACATCGGTAACACCAGAATGGTTTCCAGCATTACCGAACCTTTATCGTTATATACATCTAATTTTTTCTTAATGGAACACATCTAAATTTACCTTTTCATTCAGCTTCAAGCCATTTTCAGAAATGTCAATATCAAGATTGTCAGCAACAGCCTTCAACACTTTATAAGCATCATCTCCTGTAAACTTTTCGCCATCCCAAGACTTCCAGCATCTGCTTACAGGTAAAAACATTGGTTCCCAATCATCCACAAAAAGATTCCATTTATCTTCATTCAAAAACTTGCTGTTTTCATATTTTTCACCATTCCGGTATCCGGCTCTTGCGGCTGAAACAGCCCATAAATTACCGTCAACACGGAAATTCAGGAATTTGTTTTTGCCAAACACGTTACCGAAAAGATCAGGAATCGGAGTTTTGGCAGCCACAACAATAGAACCATCTGCAGAGAAATATTCTTTTTTCAATTTTTGAACCGCAAGTTCTGCTGATTTCTTCCACTCCTCACTCCATGGAAACGGTTTTTCATCTTTGAAATACGGAAAATATCCCGGTTTAGAAATTCGCTTCTTCGGATTAACATCTGTTAAAATAGGTTTATGCCCATTTTCATCACATTCCCATATTACCCCATAGTTACTCCAAGATAATTCCCATTGGGGCTCCTTCCATTCATTCATCAACCCATTTTCTTGCCAAAAAAAGGTATTCCATGGCTCCGTTTCTATTTTGTCATCTTTGTTAACTTGATTATTGTAAAATTCAAAAATTTCTGATACTTTTTTAAATTTTTCCAAAATACTGTCATCACTTGTTCTTCTTTTCCCATAAAGACAAATACTGTCTTTTAATACGGTATGACAAGCGGTCTGCATTCTGGGGTACATATTATTCATGATATCAGTTATCTGTGTAGCCATGTCTTTCATATTTTTATTGGCAGTATTCCTGCGTTCCCATAAAGACAGATACAATCCGTCTGCAGTATCTGTTTTATCAAGGATATTTTGCAGTGCTTCTGCCGTTTGCCCGGCTTCTCCGATAAAGCCATGCAATCCCAACTGCTCAGGCTTGATATCATCTAAATTTAAATTTGCCACGACCAGCAATTTTCCCGTGATGATATCGCGGTCCAAATTAGTTGCAAGGAAATATAGATCTGCTTTAATGTCCCGGTTATTCGTATGCTCATTACCCTTAGCATCAGAATTCCATTTATGTTTGGGACAATTGGACTGGTGTACAGCTTCCGCTGCATCAGAATCATCCACAAAAGCTTGCCTTGCTTCGCTCAACCAACGATTTGCGATATAATCAATTTGTAATTTGTTGCTTTGGGCATAAGTCCATGCCAAAGCCCGGTTCAAAACGGCAATGCGGCTGAGAGAGTCCGCCTGAACCAACGCGGCAGCATAAGCAGCATTATCCACTTTATACTGCAATTCCGTCCTTGCTCGGATCACTTCTCCCAATGCAAAAACTGACATACAGACAAAGGTCAGGAACAAAAAGACCAGCAGAGAGATCGGCATCGCAATACCGGAATCCTCAATCAATAGTTTCTTTGTCGTGTTTTTTGCTGAACGGATCATCTCAGTCATTCCATTTTTTATAATCATTTATATTATCAACGGCAGAAGCTGCAACGCTTGCCGGTTTGAAAACCGCTGTCTTTCCGGTTATAAGAATATGCGGAAAAAATCCATCTTTATATTTTGTTCTTTCCGTATTTTCTTGGTAGCCTTCAACTTTCCAAATATGTTTCAAAAATACCGAACTTCCTGAAAGCACATCATTGGCTATCGGAAACATCATCGGCACATTAAATTTCACAGTCACAATTTTGCTGCCAACTCCAGTTTGGCTGACAGTCACTTCTTCCATTTTATCATTAGCTCCGGAAGGATCTGCCCCGCCGGTTCCGCTGATAAGAACATTTGTTTCTCTATTTTTCAACCATTCTCTGTTTAATGGAGAACCTCCGTTGTTGGTATAAGAAACCAACGCACAAATTCTGCGTGCAGCCGCTTCAGCCGCTTCTTTTTCTTCACTGTCTGCGCAGGAAATCGTTGCCCGTCCTGCAGCAACCGCCGCATATTGAACGACCTGACGGCAAAATGAAATATGAGCCAACTGTGCCGTCAGGAAAATCAGCAGGAATAAAAACGGCAAACAGATGATCGCCTCAAGCATAACAGAACCTTGTTCTTTTTTCAGTTCAGCGAGCGGATAAGACATACAGCACCTCCGCAACCCAGCATCCGGCAGCAATCGCAACACCGAATGGAATTCTTACTTTTTCTGACTGTTTTTCCGGCAAGGATTCCTTTCCGGCTTTCCGGTCATAATGCCGATCCGTGCAGCATCGCCACAAATGTTTTAATCTTGCCGCATCGGTTTTTCCGGCAACAACCATAATAACGCCGAGGATCAAACCGAAAACAGTTGACCAGAACATAGCAGAGAGGACCAGCGGGAACCCGGTCAGAATTCCCACTGCTCCAAACATTTTTACATCACCCGCTCCTGCGCCATGCATCAGGAACGGGATCAGTAAAAATGCAGTTCCCAATAATCCGCCCAGCAAGCTGCTGACCATACTGCCATTAAAAATGTGTACAGCCAGAAACACCGCCGCTCCGCCAAATGTCAAAACATTCGGCAAGCGACGGTAATAACAGTCATACCAGCTTAAAACAACCAGCCAGACCGTAATTATGCTGAAGAATATTGGAAAGTTCATGAAAATTACCACTTAGCTGTGTCTTTATCACGGTTCACATTACCAACGCGTGTTTTAGACTCTTCTTTCTTCTTTGTTACATACTCGTCAACCTTTTGAAGATCAGCTTGGACTTCAGCATTGCTTCCATTTGTTATGCCTGTTGCAACAGCTTCCCCTGTTCCGCCAAGCACCCCGCCAAGCATGGAAAATACCACAATACCAGCGACTACAATCAGCAAGGCAACCAGGATGTATTCGATCATCACAGAGCCCTTTTCTTCGCCCATCAAACGACGGAGCATACGACCGGCAAACGAATTTGCCACCTTTTTGAACATTGCTTTTTTCATTTTTCTTTGTTCCTTTCCTATTTAAGGGTTAATGTTGCATGTTCTTTTGTTTATAAATTGACGGTAAAATTTTCATATTTTCAATGGTTGTGCCCTCCTATGTTGGTTATGGGAATGGCAATGCTATAACTTCAACCACCATACGGTAGTTGTCCGCAAACGCTTTTTGCAATGCACCTCCATTTTCTCCGAATGGATCAAACAACTTTCCAAAGAGCATAAATTCAGCCGCAGCCATCAAGCCAAAGATTGCTGCCAGAACCACGATGTATTCCAACATCACAGAGCCCTTTTCTGATTGTTTGAAAGTTTGTTTCATCACCGTATTTATCCTTAGTATTGAGGTAATTCCAAGTTTTCCAGTTGCGCATCTTCCACAAAAGTTGGAGGATTGATCAACTGAAACTCTCCGATAACCCGACGTTCACTGTCAATAGTTCTGGTTTTCCATCGTACAAGATCATTCATTTGGTATTCTCCATTTTTCAAAGGCAAAACTTCTGAAATCGCCAGAATTTTACGGGTCCCATCTGAAAGGCGTCCTGTGTGTACCACCGCATCAATTGCCGAAGCGACTTGAGACCGTAACGCCGCCAGCGGAATATCCAATCCACTCATAAGCGAACAGGTTTCCAATCGAGACAAAGCATCGATCGGAGAGTTTGCATGAATGGTTGACATTGAACCGGCATGTCCGGTATTCAATGCCTGAAGCAAATCAATTGCCTCTCCGCCACGAATTTCTCCAACAACAACCCGGTCAGGACGCAAACGCAAAGAAGAATGTAAAAGATCACGGATTGTCACTTCTCCATTGCCGTTTTTATCTGCTTTGCGGGTTTCCATATAAAGAACATGTTCCTGTTGCAGCTGCAATTCGGAAGCATCTTCCATCACGATCACCCGTTCCGTATCCTGAATGAAACTGCTCAATACGTTCAGAATCGAAGTTTTTCCGGACGATGTCCCTCCGGAAACAATTACATTTTTATGAAGAGAAACCATCGCCCTGATCAATTTATGCATATCAGGGGACAAACTGCCAAAACCAAGCAGTTTCTCGACATTCAGTTTTTCTTTTTTGAATTTCCTGATGGAAATAGCTGTTCCGCACCGGCACAAAGGCGGAATCACGGCATGGACACGGGAACCATCCGGCAACCGGGCATCCAGCCGCGGATTATCCTCATTGAGCATACGTCCCACGGACTTTGCAATATTGGAAGCTGCAGCACGCAACGCCTGTTCACTGGGGAACACAGCCGGAGTCTTCTGCAGTTTTCCGCCCAATTCCACATATACCTGATGAGGTCCATTGATCATAATTTCCGAAACCTCATCATTTTCCAAATATTCCCTGACCGGTCCCAAAAACAGAACCAAAAATGAATTATCTTCCATAATCTTTCCGCCTTTCTGCTATGCTGTACAAATAATCGCTTTCTTCCTGATCTTCTTTAGATATATCTGGCCGTTTAGGCAGATCTTTGGCGATATCAATACAAATAATTGAATAATTGTCAGGAGCTCCTTGTTCTAAAACTTTTTTGCTAATTTTTTCTACAATCTGGTTCGTTGTTACGGGTTGATTCAGTATATCAAGCAATTTGTCTTCTGAAATCATATTTGTCACTCCATCACTGCATATAAGATATCTATCCTCGCTACATATTGAAATCTTTTTCCATGACGGCATGACAAAATTAGAACCATCTAATGAATTTGTCAGAATATTTTTCTTTCCTGGCAAATCTAAACTATGATCTTCGGTCAGTTGGAACAACTCTTTTTGACGACAACAATAACATCTGCTATCACCAATATAACATACGTCTGCCCAAGCAGAATCCCAAGTGTTAAACAAGATTGCAACAATAGTCGTCCCCATAGAGTGGTAGTTATGATTTTCAGCGAACCTTTGAATCTGAGTATTCACTTGATGTAAGGTTTGCTGAAAAAGATATTTTCTTTCTCCCGGAGAATCAGAGAATGACCCACGAAACCTTTTTTGAATACAGTCTGCAACCATGGAACTGGCAACCTCTCCAGCAGATGCAC
>JAZUPS010000084.1:0-2889 GCA_045605305.1 Victivallaceae bacterium | reverse complement strand
TTCAACAACAAGATCAGATGGCTGATCAAACAGGCTTATGGCTTCAGAGATCGTGAGTACTTCAAGTTAAAAATCTATCAACTGCCGGAAATTTCAAGCGAAAAATCAATATGAGTTTCTGTCATAAACCGTCGAAGAGGCGTTTTTTTGCCTTTGCAAAAGGCAAAAAAAATGGTGGCCGGTCCCAGAATCGAACTGCGGACACGGGGATTTTCAGTCCCCTGCTCTACCGACTGAGCTAACCTGCCACTTCTGTTGAAAGTTGGAGCGAGTGACCGGAGTCGAACCGGCGACAATCACGTTGGCAACGTGATGCTCTACCAACTGAGCTACACTCGCACTTTTTCCTTGCAACATTCCTTAATATATACCACCACTTATAATTTGTCAAGCACTTTTTATATTTTTTTACGCCTTTTTTTACAAAAGTCCTCAAATTCCTCCAAAATACGGTCAATGGACATCCGGATAACTGTACTCCTCACCACAATAGTTCCGGTAACGCAAATTCACGCCATCCAAACCAAGAAAATATTCCGGCGTTACCGGAACTTTCCCTCCGCCGCCAGGCAGGTCGATCACAAAATGCGGATTCGCCATCCCTGAACTCCAGCCGCGCAAACTTTCCATGATCCCGATCCCTTTCGACAGCGGTGTACGGAAATGTTCCGTACCGTAAACCAGATCGCACTGGAATATATAATAAGGACGCACCCGGTTCTCCAGAAGTTTCCACATCAATTCGCGCATCACTTCCGGATCATCATTCACTCCTTTAAGCAGCACCGTCTGGCTGCCCAGTACGATCCCGCCGTCTGCCAGCCGTTTCAACGCCCGGCTTACCGCTTCATCGATCTCATCCGGATGGTTGAAGTGGATATTTATGTACAACGGTTGATACTTTTTCAGCACCTTCACCAGTTTCCCGGTGATCCTTTCCGGCAGAACCCCCGGAGTACGGGTGCCGATACGGATGATTTTAACGTGTTCAGCTTCGCGTATTCCGCTTAATATACGGTCGATTTTCTCATCTTCAAGCAAAAAGGGATCGCCGCCGGAGACCAGAACATCCCGGATTTCCCGATGGTTCCGGATATACTCCAATCCCCCGGCGATTTCCTTTTCGCCGATAATAAAAGGTTGACGGAACTTCCTTTTCCGGGTGCAAAAACGGCAATACATCGCACAGCTCCCGGATACCAGAAAGAGGCAGCGGTCAGGATATTTCTGCACGATCGCGGCGCTTTTCCGGAAACGCACCTCACCCAGCGGGTCATCCATCAACTCTTCACCGCCGGATAACTCCGCCGCATCGGGAACACACTGCCGGTAAAGCGCATCGCCTTTTGTCTTTATCTTTTCCAGAATACGCCGGGGTATCCGGCAGGGAAAGATCCCGTTCACCCGGCGCAATTCATCTGCCGGCAACTGAAAACGCTCCGCCAATTCGTCGGTATCACTGACGGCGGCGGACAAAATTTTTTTCCACTTTTCCATAAACTGCTTCTCATCTGTGGAGATAATTTCACCACTCCTCTATGATCATCAAGCAGGAAATATAGCACACAAACCGGAAATTTCAACAGCTTCTCAGGGGAAGATCAACTTTTCCACCGGAAAACCGGACTTTTCCAGAAATCCGGAAATTTCTTCCCAATCTTCTGCGGAAACCTTCTTCTCCCTTGAAAGCACCCACAAGAGAGCTTTTTCCCCGCCGCAAACCACACTGTAACGGTAGTCCGGAGCCAGTTTTATTATCCGGTAACTCCCGTAAAAAGGACGGAAAAAGGAGACTTCCAGCTCCCCTGTTTTTCCTTCACCGACAATTCTTGCCACTCCGGTAATGCTCTTTTCTTTCCCCTCCAGCTTTCCCCGGTTGATCACCCTGACAGTGCCGTTTTTCTGCAGAATATACTCCGCAGAAACATCTTTCATCCCCTTTTCAAACCAGTTGGGCAGACGGGCAAATTCGTGCCATTTACCCATGTACTTTGTCACGTCGAAGTTTTCCACCGCCGCCGGAAGTTTTTCCGTGGTGCATCCGGAAAACACCACCATCGCCAAGCTGAAAAGTGTAAGCAGTTTCTTAAACATATTTTCCTCTCCTTCTGAGTTTCAATATAAGATGGAAAGTGCAAAATTCAATGTTTCAGAGCATTTTTCGGGGAAAAACCGAACTCTTTGCGGAAGCTCCGGGAAAAGTGGCTCTTGTCGTAAAATCCCCATTTTTCGGCAGTCTCCTCCACGCCGGAGTGTTCGTGGCAGAGCTGATCAAATGCTCCGCGCAGACGGTAGAGCCGCTCGTAACGGGCAAAGGGCATCCCGAATATCTGACGGAAAAGATGGGCAAAACGGCTTTCACTCAAATGACATTTTTCCGCTGCCTCTGCCACGCTGACACTGCGGTTACCCAATGTTTCCAGCGCCGGGAGCAATCTCAGATACTCCGGTTCCGGTTCGGCGGAAAAATCCGCGCACACGATCTCGGTAATGATCCCCAATGCGGCATTGAGCAGTTTCAGTTCCCGCTCCGGAGTCTCCTCTTCACTGAGCAGCTGAAGGATCTTTTCCGGGTAAAAATCCGGAATTTTCACCGTCTGCAAAATCTCCTGACGGCGGCGGGGCGGAATACGGCAGAGGATATTCAGCTTTTGAGCGCCGTGGAGCAGCAGACGGTTCAGCGCCGCCGGATCAGCAGTGATCAAAAGCAGATTATTCCCACTTTTTGAACCGAGGGTGCGATGGGGTTCCCAAGGGGAAATGAGATACAGCTCATTTTCCTGCACCGTAATACTTTCCCCATTGTGCAATCCGGTGGTATCTCCTTTAAGCAGCAGGCCGATATGAATTGATGAATGAATATCCGACGGGGCAGATACCATTCCCGGC
>JAZUPS010000083.1:0-14887 GCA_045605305.1 Victivallaceae bacterium | reverse complement strand
CCGCCTTCACCGCCGGTGGTGAAGTGTTTGCTCTGGCAGAAGCTGAAGCAGCCGACATTACCGATGGTACCGGCTTTTTTGCCTTTGTAGACACCGCCGAAGCACTGGGCGCAGTCTTCAACCACATAGAGGTTGTGTTTTTTGGCGACCGCCATGATGGGGTCCATATCAGCGACCATACCGTAAAGGTGGACAACGACGATAGCTTTGGTGCGTTCCGTGATCGCTTCTTCGATTTTGGTCGGATCGATCAGGTGGTCGGTGCCGACATCGACGAAGACGGGGAGGGCGCCTGCCTGCAGAGCGCAGAAGCTGGAGGCGATAAAGCTGTAAGAGGTACAGATAACTTCATCACCGGGGCCGACGCCGAGGCTGGCAAGAGCGGTGTGGAGTGCGCAGGTACCGTTGGCAACGCTGATAGCATTGGCGACGCCCAGCCATTTAGCCCATTGTTTTTCAAATTCCATACCGACTTTACCGGTCCAGTAGTTGACTTTGCCGGATTTGAGGATGTCGGTGATTTTGTCATAGACTGCGGGGTTGAATTGCGGCCATGCGGGGAATGCGTCGTTGTAGACCTTTGCACCGCCGTTGACGGCCAGTTCTTTGATGTCGATTGCCATGATTTTTCTCCTTGTTATTTTGGGTGGCATACGTTAAGGTTGACTGTTTTCCTGAACCGGGGTGAACCGGTATGACAACTTTTTATTTTCCGGAGTTTCGCCGCGCAGTATTTCCATGAGCAGATTTACTGCCAATGCGGCATACTCCTCAATATTCTGCCGGAAAAGGATCATCCGGTCGGAAGGGTATTTTTCATTCAATTCGCCGTGGATAATGGTGGCGATCCGGGGAAGGTAAGTTATTTCCGGCAGCTGACGGGCGACCAAACCGGCAAGCAGACCGCTGACGATGGTATCGTCGTCGCTGACGATCCCATCCGGGCGGTGATCGGGGTGGATAGCCATCAGTTTGCGGGCAATTTCGGTTCCTCCGGCGTAAGAATCGCCTACGAAGGCGGGCAGTTCGCTTGAACGCAGAGCCAGCTGATCCGCCGAGGCGCAGAGCTGAACGATATTTGAACATCCGGCATTTTTCAATGCTTCAACGGCATCCCGGATAAATCTTTTTACTTCAATAACTACGCTCAGCGGCATGGTTTCATGGTCATCGTCTCCGATAAAACAGCAGGGAACGGCGTAATTTTCCAGAAATTTTTCCCCTTCATCTGAAAAGCGGCAGAGGGTGATCAAGCCATCGCAGCGGTGTTCGGAAACTGCCTGCTCCAAGCCGGGAAACTCTGCCAGAGAGGGGCAGGGGGATTGAACCGGATCGGTGGTCTGAAAAAAGGTCAGACAGCGGCAGTTCTGTTCATTGAGCAGTTTCTGGATAAACCCGGTCAAGGTGGCGGCGTAGGCGCTGCCTGCCAGATTACGGACGGCGACAGCCACAGTTCTGCCGGTGAGATGACCGCCATGGGGATCGGCAACGAAAAGTCCGACTTTGTCGCGTACTTCCAATACTCCGAGACTGCAAAGGGACTCCACTGCGGCGGCGATGGTCTGACTGCCGAATCCGAACTCCGAGCGCAGCTGGGCATAAGCCGGCAGACGGTCGCCTCTTGACAAACCGTTGTCGTGAATGTAGGTGATCAGTGCATTTCTGGCACTTTCCACCCGGCGCGGCAGTTCCACGGTCGATTTCATGTATTCAGTTCCGAAGTAAAAGAGTTTGCAAACGTCTTTGATCATCCGATGTATACCGTTTTTAGTATACAACTATTAATATAACCTCATTTTGGTGAATGTCAATAGTAAATTTCTTTCCTGAAATAATTTTTTGCGAAAAAATTCCCCGAATCGGGCATAAAATGAGCATTTGGGGGCAATATTGGGAGAAGAGAGGACTTTTTAACAGCCTTATATATAAAGTAACAGACCACCGGGCATCATTGATTCTGGGGGGGGATGGATCTCACTTGCCGCAGTGGTCTGTCTGGAATATAATATAAACTCTTTTTAATAAAATTCAATAGCAAAATTTAATAAAATTAAAAAATATTTTTAGGCGAGGGGTGGAAAAAGACTACAAATAAGCCGTTTTTTGGTATCGCAAGGCGGCTGAACAAGGCAATGCAAATGCGCAATTTAATCTTGGGGTTTGCTATAAAAAAGGAACAGGAGTATCTGTAGATATAAAGCAAGCTATATATTGGTTACGCAAAGCAATGGCTCAAGGCAATGATAAAGCTAAAGAAAATTTGGAAAAATTAGAAAATAATTAAATAGTAGTTAATGTCCCAAATGTTGTGAAATTGATATGTCAAGCTGTATAACTTCACCGTCATTGTCACATATCGAATATACCACAATGGCAGTGATTTGTCAACCGGGCAAACCGGGGTGGTTTGCAACCACCGCCGGGAAATATTTTTCACAAGAATCAGGACAATACCAAAAAAATCGGAGCTGCCGCTTTCGCAACAACTCCGATCGCAGATTGTTTGAAATTACATCAACATTCCGCCGTCAACATTGATCACCTGACCGGTAACATAATCGGAATCCGGTGAGCAGAGGAAGCAGACCACGTTGGCAACATCTTCGGGTTTTCCGCCGCGTTTCGCGGGGATGATGGTCAAAAAGGCGTCCCGGGCAGCCTGGGGAAGCTGGGCGGTCATATCGGTTTCAATATAACCGGGTGCCACGGCGTTGACCTGAATGTTGCGGGCGCCGAACTCTTTGGCAGTGGTTTTGGCAAGGGCGATCACACCGGCTTTGCTGGCAGAGTAGTTCGCCTGACCCACATTACCCATGCGGCCGACCACTGAGGCAATGTTGACGATTTTTCCGGCGCGCGCCTTCATCATCGGGCGGACGGCGGCTTTGGTGAAGTTGAAAGTTCCTTTGAGGTTGACCGCGATCACGGCATCCCACTGGTCTTCGGTCATTTTCAGCATCAGGGTATCTTTGGTGATACCGGCATTGTTGACCAGAATATCCAGTTTGCCGAAGTCATTGACCACCGCGGCAACGGTGGCTTCGGCATCTTCAAATTTCGCCACATTGGCGGCATAAGCCTTCGCTTCGATACCGGCGGGGGTAAAATCATCAGCGGGCTGCTGGGCGGTTTCCAGCAGAATGTCTACAATCGCGAGTTTTGCGCCTTCAGCAGCGAGACGGGCGCAGATGGCTTTGCCGATACCGCGGGCTCCGCCGGTAACGATGGCGACTTTTCCTTCAAGTTTCTTGCACATAAAATAACTCCTTTTCCGTTTTGAAGTGCCGACTTAACATAATAATATAACACCGATAAGGTGATTTTTCAAATTTTCAATATCTCCCGGTTCTGCCGCATAGCTTCATAGAGAGTGATACTTACAGCATTGGCAAGATTCAGACTGCGGCTGTGTTCACCGGGCATGGGGATGAGCCACATATCATCCTGATATTTCTCGTAAAATTCTTTAGGTAATCCGGCGGATTCCCTGCCGAAAACCAGATAATCGCCTAATTTATATTCGGCATCGAAGAAATTTTTTTCGCCGTGAGTGGAGATGAAGAACATCCTTTCCGGGTGTTCAGCCTCAAGGAACGCCTCCCAACTGGCATGGATGGAGGGGGCAAGGTGCTGCCAGTAATCCAATCCGGCACGTTTGAGATATTTATCCTCAAGAGAAAAACCCAGGGGTTCTATCAGGTGCAGACGGCAGTTGGTGGAAACCGCCAATCTGCCGATGGTTCCGGTATTCTGGGGAATTTCCGGCTGAAAAAGAACGATGTTGAATGAATCCATAACCTTATTTGACCTTACGCATTTTTGCCATGAAAAGAGCATCGCAGTCGCCGTCAATGCTGTCTATCCGGAGCATCCCGGGAACGATTTTGCCGGTAAGCGGATTTTCAAAGGGGTCAAGTTTATACTCTTCATGGCGGGAAAGGAAGTTTTTGACCACCTCTGAATTTTCCCGGTCAAAAAGCGAGCAGGTGGCATAGACCATCACCCCGCCGGGGCGCAGAGCATCGGCATAATTTTCCAGAATTTGCGCCTGAGTACGGCTCAGATCGGCAACATCTTCCGGAGTAAGTTTCCATTGAGCGCCGGGGTTGCGCCGCCACACTCCGGAACAGCTGCAGGGAGCATCGACCAGAATACCGTCAAAAAGGTGTTTGCCTTTCCACACGCCGCCGTTGTGAGCTTTGACGGTGATGTTGGGAAATCCGGCACGGCGGGCGCGGAGACGGAGGTCTTCAAGTTTTTCCGGACGGATGTCTCCGGCTTGAATCGTTCCTTTTCTCATCATCAACTGAGCCAGATGGAGAGTTTTTCCTCCTGCTCCGGCGCAGGGGTCGAGCCACCTTTCCCCCGGTTTGGGAGCGGCGACGATACTGACACACTGACTTGCCAGATCCTGAATTTCAAACTTGCCTTTTCGGAAACTTTCAAGGGTATACAAATTGGTCTTTGCCCGCACCTGAACGGCATCGGGAAGCTCCGGGTGCCGGAGCGCTTCAGCGGAAATGGAACGCAGCTCCGCAAGAACCTCTTCCGGCTCATCACATTGAAGTCTTATCCACACCGGTGGACGGGCGGCAAGAAGTTTGAGGTAGGTTGCCTGATCGAGATTTTCCGGGAGCATCTCTCTTATCCATTGGGGCAGGAGTATTTCATCATGCAGTCCGGCAGGGGAGTTGAAATATTCCGCCATCTGATTGGCTCTGGCGCAGGGATTATTCAAGGCGCGGGGCAGTGCCGGGAGAGCGGCGGCATCGGTAATTGCGGCGGCATTGGCAAAATCCCCGGAAATAAAGCAGGCAGACATCAACAATGCTGAAAGTTCCCGGGCGGTCATTTTTACCGAACCGGATTCGATTTCATTGCGCCGCTCTTCCGGCAGATACTCCCGGAGAAATCCCCAGTAGCGCAAGGCGGAGTAGACAGTTTCAGAGATGAAAGCGCGGTCACGGGAACCGCACCGGCGGTTCTCCCTGAAGTAGGCGGCAAGAACCCGGTCGGCAGGCATTTTTCTGCCGAATCCGGTACTCAGCACCCGGCGGGCGGCATCGTTGAGCAGATTGAGTTGTGCCCGGAATTTTTCCGGAGCGAGATGTTTTTTTACAGTTTTTTCTTTCATGATACTATTTAATATAGTGCTGAAAAGTGGTTTTGTCTACAAAAAACCATAAAAAAAGCGGTGAATACTTGAAAAAAAGCTGTTGAGATGGTATTGTAAAGAAAACTTAAGTAATCGGCTCGGTCTGAAAAATCGTATTTTTTTTGCTGCCGGTTAAAATAAATGAGGGAGAAGTTCCGTTTACAGGGTAAATACTTCTCTATGGTGCGGGGATTTTTTATTTTCTTGTGAATGACGTTACATACGTTTGATCATAACAACCATTAACTAAAAAAGGAAAGGGGACAAAAAGTTATGATGTCGTTATTTGGTGCCGTTTTGCGGCAGGTCGAGATCAACCAGAACGGTATGCAGACACTGGACTGGGCGATCGTGATCGGTATGATCGTTGTGCTGACCGGAATTTTGCTCTACTGCAATAAATACATGCGCAGTGCAGCGGACTTCCTCGCCGCCAACCGTTGTGCCGGCCGTTACGTTATGAGTATCTCAGAAGGTATCGCCGGATTCGGTCTGATCAGTGCCGTGGCAACGTGGGAAGCATTTATGAAAAGCGGATTTGCTTCCACCTGGTGGGGATTTATCAACGCACCTTTCGGCTTGATCCTGGCTCTGGTGGCGTGGGTTACCTACCGTATGCGTGAGACCCGCTGTTTTACACTGGCGCAGTTCTACGAAATGCGTTACAGCCGCAGATTCCGTATCGCTGCCGGTATGATCACCTTCCTCAGCGGTGTGGTCAACTACGGTATTTTCCCGATGGTTTCTGTGAAATTCCTGATGACATTCTGCAAAATTCCGGATAAGGTGATGTGGCTGGGGGTCAACTGGGATATCTACGGCATTCTGCTTGCTTTCTGTATCGGTATGGGCGTTTTCTTCGCCGCATTCGGCGGACAGATCGCTATTATGGTCACCGACTTCCTGCAGGGTGTCATCTGCAACGTGGCGTTTGTGATCTTTATTTTCTTTATCTTCAAACTCGGTGACTGGGACGTTTCCGGCGGTTTTGTCGGTTGGGATCAGATTGCTGATGCGCTTTGCAAAGAACCCGGCAAATCTCATATCAACCCCTTCGATTGTGGTAAGATCAGTGACTTCAATATCTGGTACTACCTGATCGGTTTTGTCTCTTTGTTTTACAGCCGCGGCGGCTGGCAGGGTTCTGCCGGTTATGCTGCTGCTGCCAAGAACCCCCACGAGCGTAAAATGGCTGGTGTGATGGGAACCTGGCGCGGATTGGCTCAGACCCTTATCCTGATGCTCTTCCCTCTGGCTGTTATCGCCATTATGAGCCCCAATCTGCCTGAGTTCGCAGAACTGCGCAACTTGATCGAACAGAATCTGGCGCATGTTACCAATGCCACCCAGAAAGGTCAGGATATCGTGCCGATGGCACTTTCTCTGATCATGCCTACCGGTCTGCTCGGACTTTTCGTCGCGGTCATGTTTGCCGCCATGCTCTCCACTGATGATACCTACATGCACAGCTGGGGTTCCGTCCTCGTTCAGGACATCATCATGCCCTTCAAGAAAAAAGCCTTCTCCCCGAAACAGCACATCTGGGCTTTGCGCCTTGCCATCACCGCAGTTGGTGTTTTCGGTTGGGTATTCAGCTACTTCTGGGAACAGGAAACTCCGGTTCTGCTCTTCTTCAGCTTGACCGGTGCTATCGTCTCCGGTGCGGGTCCTGCGATCATCGGCGGTCTTTACTGGAAACGCGGCGGTACTATCGCTGCCTGGGTCAGTTATTTCTGGGGTGCTTCAACTGCCGTTCTCGGTATCGTTCTGCAGCAGACCTGGCCCAAAGGTCTGGCGAAATGGCTGTTGGAAAATACCGGTTGGCAGTGGGTCGCCAACAACATGGATTCCTTCCCTGTTAACGGTCAGTACATCAGTTTCATCAACATGGTTACCTGTACCGCGCTCTACATAATCATCTCTCTGATCGAACACAAAATGGGCAATCCGGACTTCAACCTGGATAAAATGCTCCATCGCGGTAAATATGATACCAGCAATGAACACATCGAACAGGGCAAAGTCAACAAGATCGAGAAAATTTTCGGTATCACTCCGGAATTTACCATCGGTGATAAGCTCATCTATGCTGCCTCCATTCTGTGGACGATTGCCTGGTGCGTGGTCTTCATTGTCTATACTTCACTCTACTTCTCCGATAAGTTGACCAATGATGACTGGCTGACCTTGTGGCACGTTAAGATCTACATCACGCTGATCCTCGGTGTCGGTTGTACGGTCTGGTTCCTTGCCGGCGGTATTGTTGACGTCTACGGTCTCTTCAAAGCGCTTTCCAATGTTAAGCGTGATGACAGCGACGACGGTTCCGTCAAACGTGACTCAGATGACACGATCAAAGAAAACGCTGAAAACGCGTGATTTTGACCGGTTCATTTCAGCGGCGGGAAATTTCCCGCCGCTTTTTTTTTGTTCAGGTATTGATTTAACACCATTAATGTGGTACATTAATAAAAATGTAAATTCAAGGTGTTAATTATGTTGAAAATCGGCTTTGACAGTGAAAAGTATCTGGCGGAACAATCCGCCGCCATTTTGGAACGGGCAGGCAAATTCGGTGACAAGCTCTATCTGGAGTTCGGCGGAAAATTGATCTGTGACTTCCATGCCGCCCGGGTTCTTCCCGGATTTGACCCCGATGCAAAAATCAAACTTCTTCAGCGCCTCAAGGATAAAGTTGATATTGTTATCTGTATCTATGCCGGGGCTATCGAAGAGAAGAAGATGCGTGCTGACTTCGGTCTCTCCTACGATGCCGATACCATGCGTACCATCGACGATCTGCGCTATTGGGGGCTGGATGTAAAGGCGGTGGTGGTGACCCGCTATCGTGATCAGCCTTCGGTAAAAGCCTTTATCAAGCGTCTTTCCCGGCGGGGAATCAAGGTTTACACTCACCGCCCGATAGAGGGTTATCCGACAGATGTTGAAACGATCGTCAGTGAGCGCGGTTACGGTGCCAATGCTTATATCGAAACCGACCGCCCCATCGTGGTGGTTACCGGACCGGGACCGAACTCCGGAAAGATGGGAACCTGTCTTTCACAGGTGTATCACGATTTTCAGCGCGGTATCAAAGCCGGTTATGCCAAGTTTGAGACTTTTCCGGTGTGGAGTATGCCTCTGAAGCACCCGGTCAATGTGGCTTATGAAGCGGCAACCGCCGATCTCGGCGACATCAATATGGTGGATTCTTTCCATCTGGAAGCCCGGGGCGAAACGGCGGTGAATTACAACCGTGATATTGAAATTTTCCCGGTGGTGCGCCGGATCTGTGCCAGGATCATGGAACCGGAACAGCTCTATGTTTCACCTACTGATATGGGGGTGAACCGGATCGGTTTTGCCGTTACCGATGATGCGGCAGTTCAGGAGGCGGCACGGCAGGAGATAATCCGCCGTCACTTCCGCGCCATGCGGAACTATGCTGAGGGTGAAGTGGATGCCTGTGTGCCGGAAAGGATCAAACTTCTGATGGATGAGCAGGGTATCAGCGAAATGGATCGCAAGGTGGTCGCTCCTGCCCGTGCGGCAGCAGCGGCGGCGATGAAACGTCCCTCAAAATATGGTCACGACAATATTTTCTGCGGAGCGGCGATCGAACTGCACGACGGCACGATCATTACCGGAAAAAATACTCCGCTGCTTCACGCGGCATCAAGCTGTATTATCAATGCGATCAAGCATCTGGCAGGATTACCGGCGGATCTGCATCTGCTCTCTCCCCAGATCATTGAATCCGTGGGTAAACTCAAACACGATGTCTTTGCTGAAAAACAGATCTCACTGGCATTGGGCGAGACGTTGACCGCGCTCAGTGTCAGCACGCCTTCCAATCCGGCGGCGGCTCTGGCGCTTGCCCAGCTGGATAAGCTGCGCGGTTGTGAGATGCACATCAGCCATATCCCGCCGGTGGGCGATGAGACCGGCTTGCGGAAACTTGGAATAAATCTGACCAGTGAACCGGTATTTACCAGCCGGAATCTTTTTATGGAACAATAAGTTATAATAAGGGTGAAGAAAATGAATAAAATCAGAGTTGCTGTATTCGGTGCATCCGGTTATGCCGGGGAGGAGTTGCTCCGTCTGCTGCTCCGTCACAATCAGGCTGAAATCGCGGCGATCACGTCGCGGAAAAATGCCGGAGAACCGGTTTCCACGGTCTTTCCCCGTTTTACCGGTTTGCCGTTGAGTTTCATTGCTCCGGATGAAGCGATGAAAAATTGTGATTTCGATGCGGCGATCCTTGCTCTGCCCCACGGTCTGGCAACTGAATTTGCCGTGCCGCTGTTGGAAAAAGGAGTGAAAGTTTTTGATATTTCAGCCGACTTCCGTTTGAAAAGCACCGCCAAGTACAAAGAGTATTACAAAGCCGATCACCCGGCGCCCCAACTTTTGAGTCAGGCGGTTTACGGTCAGCCGGAACTTTACCGCGAAGAGCTGAAAAAAGCGGATCTGGTCGCCTGTGCCGGGTGTTATCCCACCAGCAGTATTCTGCCGACTGCGCCGTTGCTGAAAGCTGGTATCGTCTCTCCGGAAGGGATCGTGGTTGCCAGCTGTTCCGGTTGTACAGGAGCCGGAAGAAAGGTCGATCTGCCCTATATTTTCCCTGAATGTAACGAGAGTATCAAGGCTTATGCTCCGGTGGGGCATCGCCATCTGCCGGAAATCGAGCAGGAAATGGCATTTGCCGCCGGAGTTAAAGAGGTCAGTATCAACTTTATTCCTCACCTTGCTCCGATGAACCGTGGCATCAACTCCACGATCCTGCTCAATGCCATGCCCGGATGCACTTTGGAAAAAGTTGGTGAAGTTCTGGAAGCTGCTTATGGAAAAGAGCAGTTTGTCCGGGTTCTGCCTGCTAAAAGATGTGCTGATACCAAGTATGTTTTTATGACCAACTGCTGCGAAATCGGTTACTTCTTTGATGAGCATACCAACAAGGTTATTCTGACCAGCTGTATCGACAACTTGACCAAAGGCGCCGCCGGTCAGGCGATCCAGTGCATGAATATCCGCTTCGGTATTGACGAGGCAACCGGATTGCTCTGATGATCGAAGTTCGTTTACTTACTGAGTTTCCCGGTGATATGCTTGAGTGTATTGCCGGGCTTTATGTTTTCGCCGGATGGATAACTCCTGAGGACGATACCGCTTTTCTGCTCCCGGCATTGAAAGGTTCGGCACTGGTTGCCGGAGCATTTGCCGACGGGGAACTTGTCGGGATCGCCAGAGTTCTTTCCGACGGATGCTCGGATGCCTATATTCAGGATGTGGTCGTTGCTTCATCCTGCCGGGGGCAGGGGATCGGCAGGAAATTGATCGAAACGCTGGTTTCTGAGTTGAAAAAGTGTGGAGTTGATTGGATAGCGCTGGTCGGTGAACCGGGGACTGAGGAGTTTTACCGGAAGCTCGGGTGGCGCGAAAAGCCCGGTTTTACCATGTGGCAGCCGGATAATCTGTAAAATTTTTATCCATGGCATTTGACAAGCAGTAAAAATTGAATTATAGTATGGAGTGTTCAAGATTCGGGGTGATGGACGCCTGTATGTAAATTCTCCTCTTCATAATTACTCCTCGCGGGCGTGCAGAATTTACCGGTCTTGAACATTTTTTGTTGATTTAAAAACGCTTCATAAATCTTGAGAATTATTGTTTTTCGATATTTTTTTTGAACTGTTTTTGAAACAGCTTTCAACAGGGGTGAAGTATGGAAAAAAAACGCTCTTTGGTTCTGATAGATGCTTACAGTCAGATATTCCGTTCATTTTATGCTATCCGGATTTTGACCAACTCCCGCGGCGAACCGGTCAATGCCGCATTTGTATTCACTAAATTGCTGCTGCAGTTGGAAAAGAATCATCCATCTGCTTACGGGGCAATGCTTTTTGATTGCGGAAAGGTCGCTTTCCGTCTGGAATTGAATCCGGATTACAAAGCCAACCGTCCGCCGATGCCCGATCCTTTGAAACAGCAAATTCCTCTGATACGGGAAATCGCCGAAGCATTCGGTTGGGAGCTGCTTCAGCATGAAGGTTTTGAGGCAGACGACCTGATCGGCGGCATGGCGCTGAAGTATCAGGATATGCCGGTTGAGATCGTCAGCAGTGACAAGGACTTGTCCCAGTTGATCAATGAACGCATATCCATGCTTATTCCCGGGAACGGCGGCTTTGAATTGCGCGACAGTGCGGCGGTTTTGAAAAAATTCGGAGTAACTCCGGAGTTGATAATTGACTATCTGGCTCTGCTCGGTGATGCTTCAGACAACATCCCCGGTGTGCCGGGAGTTGGACCAAAAAGAGCGGTGGAGATTTTATCCACTCTCGGAGCGGCGGAGCTGTGGCTGAATGATCCGGCATTGATCGATCCGGCAAGCACCAACGGAAAAAAACTGCTCCCGGAACTGGAAACTGTGCGGCGCAACCGGGAACTTATCCGTTTGCGGACGGAACTGCCGGAAGGTTTTGTTCAGGATTCTCCTCCGGAGCGCCGGGAGCCGGATTGGAAAAAAATTGCCGCCATCTGCCGGGATAATCAATTCAAAAGTATCCTGAAAGAATTGCCTGCCGAGGCAGTTGAAGTGACTGCGGTAGAGCCGGTTAAAGAAGCGGATTTTGAGGATGATCTCTTCTCCTTTGCCGCCGCCAATGCTTCGGAGAAAAAGGAGGATGGTGCAGTTCAGGAGATACAGGGTGAACTTTTTTGATGGTTTAGAGGCCATCTTAAAAGTTCTTAAAAACTCTTGAAACTCACCGTTGTGATCTTTAAGCTCTGCGTTTTCGGCAGGTTACTTATTCTGCCGCCGCTTCAAAGTGCCGCTTTGATCTCATCTGCGCTGATTTTTCAATTCTTTTTTGAATTACTTTTGAAATTGCTTCAAAAGTATTGAAAAAGTGCAGAATGTGTGGTATATTATGAACCTGTATTGTGTTTTTATACCGAATTGTTTTTTTTAGGAGAATGATCAAACTATGGTAAGTCCGGTATATCAGATGCCGCAGGCAGAATTGGCGGCGCTCAAAGTTGAGCTGGAAGCTGAATATTCAGAATTCGCCTCCCGTAATCTCGCACTGAATATGGCGAGAGGTAAACCGTCGGGCAAATTGCTCGATCACAATATGGATGTGTTGACTACTCTTGACAATCCCTTTGCCGCCGATGGCACCGATGCCCGCAACTACGGTATCCTTGAGGGATTGCCGGAAATGCGCGCCTTTTTCGGTGAGGCGTTGAATCTTGATCCGGAAAGGATCATTGTCGGTGGAAACTCCAGTCTGACTCTGATGTATGACTCCATTGCCCGGCTGATGATGTTCGGTACTTGCGGTCATCCTGCATGGCGGACTTTGCCCAAATTGAAGTTCCTCTGCCCCAGTCCCGGTTATGACCGTCACTTTGCGATAACTCAGGAGTTCGGCATTGAGATGATCACCGTGCCGATGACGGAAAATGGGCCGGATATGGATATGGTCGAAGAACTTGCCGCTTCTGATGAGGCGATCAAAGGCATCTGGTGTGTGCCGCTTTACAGCAACCCGCAGGGTGTCTGTTACAGTGATGAGACCGTTGCCCGTCTGGGAAAAATGAAGTGTGCGGCGCCGGACTTCAAGATTTTCTGGGATAATGCTTACGGAGTTCACCACATTTACGAAGAGGTGAAACTTGCTGACATCTTTACCGCCTGTGAAAATGGCGGCAATCCTGACCGTGCCTACTACTTCTTTTCCACCAGCAAAATCACCTTCCCGGGAGCGGGTGTGGCGATGATGGCGGCATCTTTAGCCGAGCGGAAAGAGATTTTGAAACGGATGGGTATTCAGACCATTGGCAGTGACAAGCTCAATCAGCTGCGTACTTTGCGCTGTTTGAAAGATGCTGAAACACTGAAAAAGCACATGGCAGAACTGGCTGAAGTGCTGCGTCCTAAATTTGACATCGTGCTTAATACGCTGGAAAGTGAATTGGCAGCCGGAAAATTTGCCAGCTGGATCAAGCCCCGCGGCGGTTACTTCGTCTCTCTGGATACGTTGGACGGCTGTGCGAAAAAAACTTTGGAACTGGCGAAAAATGCCGGAGTTACCATGACCGGTGCCGGAGCCACATTCCCCTATAAAAATGATCCCCGCGACCGCAATATCCGTATTGCTCCGACCTTCCCGTCGGATGAGGAACTGCAGACTGCGATGAAACTTTTCTGCGTTTGCGTGAAACTGGCGGCGGTCAAAAAACTTTGCGGTGAATTTTGATTCCCTGATCAGGAGGTGTCGGAAATGTTGTTCCCCACGGTTGAGAATGCGTTGCTGGTGATCGTTGATCTGCAGGCGAAGCTGATGCCGGCGATGAGTGAAGCTGAAAGGATAATTCAGCGGTCGGAAATACTTGTCCGGGCGGCGGCAGAGCTGGGGTTGGATATGGTGGTTTCCGAGCAGTACCCCAAAGGTCTGGGTTCGACACTTCCGGAAATTTCCACCTGGCTGCCGGATAGTGCGCCGGTGATCGAGAAGAGCAGTTTTTCGATCTTCGGTACACCTGAGTTCAATTCCGCTCTGGCGAAGCGCAAACGGGAGGTTTTGATCTTTGCCGGGGTGGAAATGCATGTTTGTCTTTTGCAGAGTGTTCTGGATGCGCTGTCTGCCGGTTATGAGGTGATCGTGGCGGCGGATTGTGTGGGCAGCCGGAAGAATTCTGACCGGGATTTGGCGCTTGAGATGGCAAGAAGTGCCGGAGCATCGGTATTGAGTTGTGAATCGGTGCTTTTTATGTTGATGAGAGATTCAAAGAATCCTCACTTCAAAGCGGTATCCAAGCTAATAAAGTAAAAGGATAGTGGTGTTATGGCAATATTCAGCAGAGGAAAGTATTCGACTTTGAAAGGCGCCGGACAGCGGAAGATGGTTATTCCCGACGGTTCCTGGGTCAAGTGTAAGAAGTGCAACCAGACTCTGTATATTGAGCGTTTGCAGGATAATTTGCAGGTTTGCTGGTGTTGCGGTTACCACATGCCGATGCCGGTTCTTGACCGTATAAGCCAGTTGACGGATGAAAACTCCTTCAAAGAGTCTGATGCCGGTTTGACTTCGGTCGATCCGTTGAAGTTTTTCGACTCCAAGAGCTATGCTGACCGTTTGGCGGAAAACCGGAAAAAATCCGGAATGAATGAAGCTGTCTGTTGCGGCAGAGCGACGTTGAACAATATTCCTTTCTCTCTGGGAGTGATGAATTTTGCCTTTATGGGTGCATCCATGGGATCGGTGGTCGGTGAAAGGATCACCCGGATGATCGAAACTGCTACTGAAAACGAAGAAACGGTGGTTTTGGTAACTGCTTCCGGCGGTGCGCGTATGCAGGAAGGAATCCTCAGTTTGATGCAGATGGCGAAAACCAGCGGTGCTTTGGCGCGCCACCGGGAAAAACGTCTGGGATATATTGTGATCATCACCAATCCCACTTACGGCGGTGTTTCTGCCAGTTTTGCCACTCTCGGTGACGTTATCCTCTCTGAACCCGGGGCTATGGTCGGCTTTGCCGGACCGCGGGTGGTGCAGGAGACGACCAAGTCGGTTTTGCCCGAAGGATTCCAGACTGCGGAGTTCCTTTTGGCGCACGGATTGATTGATCGCGTAGTAGAACGCAAAAATTTACGAAAAGAATTGTCTTTTTTACTTGACATTTTCAAGAAGAAGATATAAATTATATAATGCCGCAAGACGG
>JAZUPS010000082.1:0-4752 GCA_045605305.1 Victivallaceae bacterium | reverse complement strand
CAGATAAATCCTTGCGGAAATAGCCATTGAGCCAGAGGATGAGATAATGTCCTTCATTGGCATCCACAAACCAACAATAGGCGGGCATAAGACCCATGCGGCGCAGTGTTACCTGCAAAGAATTTATAAATACGGAGAACTTCCAATTTTCAGCTAACGGCGGCAGATAATAAATGCCAATCAAAGCTTTCCCGTAGCGTTCCAAGTAGCGATCCGTCATCAGCAAAACAGTATCAGATTTATCCATAATCAAACCTCCATAGATTAAATTTTCAGCGTAAAAGCGCCTGTCACATTTATATCATGGAGAAAATTTGCAGAATAAATATATTCCAACCGTTAAGAATTTTTTAACACTTTCGATCGACTTTAAGCTAAGCGTAAAAAACTATAATAAATCAATGGGGTACAACTTCAAACCCATCAGATTCTCATGTGGGCTGGGCAACTCCCTTCATAATTATTTCTGATATCATATCATTTGCTGTGTTCATCTGAAATTTATTATTTATACTCCCAAAACGATTTCGTAATCCAGTAAGCGTTTGCGCTTCTGCCAGTCTGGCATGAGAACTGTCAGGGTCTCGTGAAATCCTTTATCATGTTTAGGATAAATAAAATGCAGCAATTCGTGCAGAATAACATATTCAACGCAGGCAACCGGAGCTTTGCAGAGATAATAATTGAGATTCACAGTTCGATGTTTTCTGCTGCAGCTGCCCCACAGGGGTTGCATTTTCTTTACCCGCAAATTCAGCATAGTGACACCGTGTTTTTGAACAATAGGGAAAAGATTTTCATCTGCTGACTCTGGAAGTTTCACCTGGATGGCAGGATGTTTCCGGCATCCGGAGCATCTGCCACGATTATCAGGCATACCGCCGGGAAGTCGGGGCGTGGCTGAAATCTTTAAGCAACCGCAAAGTGAAACATTTTCAGCGGTTCATCCCCAGAATACTTGTCGATGAACCGCACTATACCGATTTTTCCGGCTGTCAGACGGAAGTATAAGGAGCAAGGCACCGCCGGAGATTGATCATCCCCGGGGAGCATCAGGCGGCAGAATTTTTCCGGTGATTTCTCTGATCGTATCCAGATAGCCGGAGCCATATTTCTCATCCGGAATCAAAGCCATTCCCTCGGTCCACTCATTCCAAGCGTTGATGATCACCGCCGGAGCTTTTTTTGCCAGAGCTTTTTCCAGTACCGTACCGAATCTTTCCGGTGTGATATCCGTGCAGATGGGACAATAGCCCAAAGCAACATAATCCATCGGGAATTTAACATTTCTACTCCATCTGGGGGCGACATCCAGACCGAGAGTTACACTCGGGAAGTGGGGCAAACCGCCCTCTTCGATCTTGCTCCAGCAATACTCCTGCGACTCCATCAGCCCGGAATAATCAAAGACCGGACGCTCCTGCGGAAGTTCATAATAATTGGCGGGAGCAACGATATTGTAGGCAAAAACCGCATCAAATCCCGCTTCCCGGAGTCGGGGGACCCGCCCCCAGCCGCAAAAATATTTATTGTCATTGTTGCAGCCGATATTCATCAGCAGATAGATACCGGGGAAACCGTTTTTGCGCGCCTGCTCATTCATTATTCTTACGACATCTGCGGGAGCGAGGTTTTCAAAAATTTTAGTGCTGGAGAAAAATGAAAAGACCGGTTTGCCGTCGATTTTCCAGTAATTATCGCAGGAAAAATACTTTTCAGCGCAAAAATCGATCACATTGCGTAAATCTTCTTCCGAGTGAGTTATTTTCAGATAGAGATTGCTGGATTGATTGACATTGCCATTCATCGCCTGATGTTCGTCATCATCCAGCGCCGGCCACATACCCCAGTTGTGATTTGCCCACATCAGAGCAAATTTCAGGCGGTTGCGATTGGGGGCATTCAAAAAAGCTTCATCCAGCGGTTTTTCCAGAAACTGTTCACCGCTGTACCAGTACCAGTCAAAAAGAAAACCGGTGATTCCGCTGTCAGCTGCCGCATCAATCTGCCGGGCCATCATTTCCGGATCGGATTCATCAAAATAACCCCAGAGCGGACGGCGCGGCTGGTAATGACCCTCAAATAACGGTTTGGTGCTTTTTACCAGTTCCCATTCGCTGAAGCCTTTGCCGTACCACTTTTCATAGTGGCGATCCGGATGCCAGCTGGGAAAGTATATTGCAAAAATTTCCTGATCCATGAGCATTTTCCTTAAATATTATAGTGAATTGTTGTTGCAATACCCTGCTGTCCGGCAGTTACAGCTTGACCAGAAAGATTCCGGCCACCACCGCCACAAATGCCGCCCACTGCGACATGGAAAGTTTTTCCCGGAAGCGGATCGCTGCAAAGCCGGTAAAAAGCAGGATCGTCATACTGTTGCCGACCGGAAACAGCAACCCGGCTTGTCTGATTTCACCGAGCAGCCGCAAAGTCTGCAGCAGTACCGCATAAGCCGCCGCCGCACATAATCCCCACAAAAGTCCCGCCCGGAGCGAACAAAGTATCTGTTTGGATGTCGCATCTCTGCTCCGGAGCGAGCGCCCGAGAAAAAAGAGCGCATTGGATGCCTGCAGGATACACGCTCCGCTCCACGGAGAAAGCTGGGCTTCGGCGGCAAAACGGCTCGGCGATGACATCAGTATCTGACCGCTGCCGATCAGGATCATGGAGACAAAGGCGATCAATATCCGTTTGGGTTCCAGCGCCGACGAGCGGGAGGATTCATTATTTTCTGCTCCCCGGCGGGTCGCCAGATAAGAGAGCGCCGCCGCAATCAGCATCACTCCGGCAATGCCGGTCCATGAGAGAGGTTCTTTCCAAAAGAGCAGACTGCAGCCGTAAGGCAGCAGAAAGGAGAGCTGGGGGATCGAATAGGCAAGCGCTCTGCCGCCCTGCTTGAGATTGGACATGCAAAGAGCCTGACCCGAACCGTTGAGCAGTGCCGCCAGCGCGAAACAGATCAGCGCCGGGCGGTATGCCGGAGCGAAAACATTATTCAATCCGCCGACGGAATGACCGGCAAGAAACAACAGCACGACTGCGGTCGTTGAACCGAAACAGTAAAAGTGATTGACTGAAGCTCCACGCTGTCTGGCTTCGCTGAGGACTATGGCAACCAGAGTCCAGAGGACTCCGAGGGATACCAGAAACAAATAAGCATTATTCATCTGATTTTTCTCCGTATTTCGTTTGTTAATATAGCATTACCAGATGATTTTTTCAAGTTTCAAACAAAATAATATTGTATTTTGCTTGACAAATACAACATTGTGATGTATAGTAAGCTTGCTGTCGAAAGGAGTTGTTTATGTCTGAAATTGAACCTAAACCATTGATTCAGGTCCTGGAAAGAGCAATTAATCTGTTAGATCTGCTGGCGGCGGAATCAGAGCCGGTGCGGGCAGCGGATATTGCCGGAAAACTTGGAATTTCCCAACAGTGCGTGGGCAATCTGCTCCGCACCCTCTATCACCGGGGTATGGTATCGCAGGATGCAGACCGCCGTTACCGCCTCGGACCTCATTGTTTTTATCTCGGATTTTTTGCCGATAACTGGCGGGCACTGCGTGAATCCAGTCGTCCGCTGATAAGTGAATTGCGGAATAAAAGCGGAAATACGGTTTTCCTCGGGGCGATTGAAAATGATAAACTTTTCTGTCTTTCCCTGCTGCGCAATAAGGATAAATTTTTCACCTTTCCGCCGCAGTTCTGGACGGAGCAGCTGCATTCGACGGCCTGCGGACAAATGCTGATGGCCCTGCTTTCGGTTGCGGAAAGGCAGAAAATGCTGAAACGCATTTGCCGCCGCCGGATGACGGAGATGACCATCACCGATCCGGAACTTCTGGAAACCCGCTGCGCAGCCATCGCCGAAGCCGGATTCGCTGAAATCAAGGAAGAGTCCGTTCGCGGTATCTGGTCCCTGGCTGTTCCGGTAATCGCTCCCAATGGCAGAATCCTTGCTTCGCTGTCGCTCTCGGACAAGCTGGATTCATACCAGGACAAAAGCCGCGATGAGAGGCTGGATATGCTTTACAATTATGCGGCAAAAATCGGTCGCCTTGCATTAAAATAAACCTTACAAACCCCAAAGAGAAAGGATAGTGTTATGAAAAAGTTCCTTTGTGTGTTGATCGGAATTTGCGGATCATTTACCATGCTGTCGGCAGCAGAAGTGCTGTTTCAGCAGCCGATGGAGGAGGAAGCTGTCCGCAAAATCGACCGTTTCCGGACGGCTTCGATCGTTGAAATCGACGGTGCCAAATGCCTGCATTTGAAATCCGGCGGCTTCCATCTCCCCGTGGACCTTACCGAATGGGCGGGTCGCAAAGTCAAAGTTTCCTATGTTGCCAAATTCAAAGGGATCATCCCCGATGCCAAAAAGCCCGGCGGCAGCGGTATGCGCGGTACGCTCTTTATCAAATGCAGCGACGGCAAAACTCTGTATCCCGGAAACCGCCCTCTGTCCGGCGACTGCGATCAGTGGACTTTGTTCTCCTATAATGCCACCATCCCGGTCAATGCCGTCGAAGGAAAATTCCTGCTCAGCATCCCCAACGGGGAGATCTGGTTCAAATCATTAACCGTCGAAGCCATGGATTGATCTTATTATGAAAAATCATCTCACATTTTCAGCGTTGTCAAAACGATTCACCCTTATCGAATTGCTCGTGAGTGCTACTTGTCAAACAGGTGTTTTACCGTTGCATTACCTCAAAAAAATCTATAAAAACAACACATCCTTACGTC
>JAZUPS010000081.1:0-9103 GCA_045605305.1 Victivallaceae bacterium | reverse complement strand
ACACAACTCCTTGGCTCACAGAACGACATGGCTACGATCCGACTTATAAATAATCATCCTTCAAGCGGGAATGGAGAATTTCCGACCCTTCAGCCAGATCAGTCCGGTATGCCACATAAAAATTGACCTCTTCCGGCAAAGAAATTTTCTCATATCTGCCGAAACCGTGTTTTTCCATAAACTCCCGGTCAAAATCCATAAATACCGGATGATTGTACGCCTGAGCGACCCGATCCTGCAAACCGGCAGGGATACTCAACTCATCCCGTTCCGCGGCAAGAACCACATTTGCCAGTACCGGAAGCGGCAAATCCACCGCGTAAAACTCTGCCAGCGCCCGGATCGCCGCCGTAATGATCGCAGAAGAACCAGCCAAGCCGAGACGGTTGGGAATATCACTCTGATAACGGATGGTAAAATTCTTCTTTTCAAGGGCGATACCATGTTCCCGGCAGTAAATGAAGAAAGTTCTGGAGGCGGCTTTCAATAAACGTATTCCGCCATAATATCCGTAAAAACTGATTTTACGGTCAAGATCTTCCAAATCCTGAAACTCATTCAAATCCCGGGAGGCGGAAAGGAAAGCTATCTGCGGAGTTTCGTACAACTGTACCAATGCACGGTAGTTGTCAAAGACAAAGGCTATGGTCTTACCGAAATAACCATCCGACGGGTTGCCGATCACAGCCGCCCGCGGATATGCTGTTTTTGTTATAATCATAAAAAAGTTACCGCAGTTGAAATAAAAAAATGCTCATTTCAGAGGTTGATTATATAATATACGCGCGATAAGCACTTTTTTCAAGATAGATCAGGAGAATAATCCGATCAGCACCAGAGATACGATGATACACCCGGCAACTATCGCTCCGGAAAGGATGAGCGCAGCTTTGATCCCGCCGGCTTCTCCGGCAATGACCGCTGTTTTTCCGGAGTTATCCCTGCTGCCGGACTCCAGAGCCTGCCAACGGCCGTTGGCGGCATAATATTTTGCCTGCAAAGCTCTGAGCTGATCGTGATCTCCGGATTCAGCCATTTTCAGCAATTCACCATGAGCGTTTTGCAATACGGCATAAAACTTCTTCAACTCAGCCAATTCATTATCCGCCATCGCCATCCGGTATTCGCACTCAGCAAGGTCATGGATAACTCTACCCTCAAGCTCCCGCCTCTCCCGGGCAAGAGCATCATCACCGCTTTTACGGAGCGAAGGCATATAACGCAAGTTCGCCGGAGTCTCATCTTTTCCCGGCAGGGAATCATTTTCTTTCTTTTCCGGCACTTCCTGCCATGTATTGCCGGGAAGGTTTGAAGGAGAACTTTCCAGACCATCTCCCGGAGCGGCAGCACTGTTTTCCGCCCCTTCTTTCTGATGAAACTGCTCATAATGGCGCTTCAAATGGTCGCGCATATCGACCAGATGATCGCTGATATACTCTTTTCGTGCCATAATTTTATCTCTCCGTAAACATATATCCGGGAACAGTCCGATGAAGCATTGATTGCAGTAATCGACAGCCCAGTTTCAAGATCGCAACGATGAATTTCAAGAGTTTTTGAGGACTTTTGAAATTTCCTCCCGTATGTAAAATAATCCATTTCCGTCAATAAAGCAAGCTCTTATTGAAAAAACTCCTTGAAAAAACCCCTATTGCATGGTATTTTATCTTTTATTATGATAAAGTACATTTTTCGTCGGACATTTTATTCCATTTGGGTAATACTCGGAGTTCTTCTGCTGACTTTCGCCCTCTTCAACCTCTCTTCCGGTGATCCGGCGGCAGCGGTGCTGGGCAAGAATGCCGAAGCTGCCGAAGTTGAGGCTTTGCGCCGGGATCTGGGCAGTGACCTGCCGCTTTTCTACGGTCACTTCTGCCGTACTGCGGCGTTCCCGGAATTTTCCGGAGAAAGCAGCAGGGAAACTATCATCAAGCGGCAGCTGGATATCCCATCTGTTCATGCGGTTATCACCAGAAAAAGCGGCGAACAGCAGGAGTTGCCGATTGCCGATGATCTTCATCAACTTACCATTCCGGCAAGTCAGCATGATCCCCTGGTCAGCGTCAAATTTTTCCGGCGGCAGCACTCTCCGTGGAACTCCCAGTTTTTCAAAGCGATCACCGAACTGGTCTCCGTAAAAAAACAGTTCCCTTATATCACCTTTTTCAACTTCGGCAATACTCTGATGAGCAGGGAACCGGTCACCGATGTACTGAAACGGGGCATAGGTCCCTCCCTTGCGCTGATGCTGCCGATCTTTGCCGGAGAGATTTTTTTCGGAATAATCCTCGCTCTTCTGGCAGTGGCATCCGCCGGAAAAATCACCGACCGGATATTGATGCTGGCGGCGGGGATCACCATGAGTATGAGTTATCTGGTAACGATCATTTTCGGGCAGTGGTACTTCGGCTACTACCTCAACCTTTTTCCGGTATGGGGCTTCGGAACTCCCGTAAATTTTGTTCTTCCGGTCATGATCGGCATTATCTGCGGCATCGGCAGCAACCTGCGCTTTTTCCGCACGGTTTTCATTGATGAATTGCGAAAGGAATATCTTCGCACCGCATGGGCAAAAGGAGCATCCGGCAGCGCAGTTTTCGGCAAACATCTTTTAAGGAATGCCATGGTTCAAATCATCACCAGAGTGGGAGCCGGGTTACCCTATCTTTTTACCGGAAGTCTGCTTCTGGAATCTTTTTTCGGTATTCCCGGTCTGGGATTTGCCGGGATGGAGGCGCTTTACGATTCAGATATCCAGATGCTCAAGGCGCTGGTGCTGATGAGTGCGCTGTTATTTGTCGTAATGAACTTGCTTACGGATATTGCCTACGCATGGGCTGATCCGAGAATAAAACTTGAATAGGATAATGATTATGGATAAAAATTTCATGGAATTGCTCTCTCCTGCCGGGAGTCCGGCTTGTGCGCTGGCGGCATTCGATGCCGGAGCGGATGCGGTCTATGCCGGTCTCAGCAAATTCAATGCCCGGGAACGGGGAGAAAACTTTACCCCCGATATGATGAAAAAGGTGGTGGATTATGCCCATGCCCGGAAGAAAAAAGTCTACCTCACTCTCAATACCCTGCTCCGGGAAGAGGAACTGCCGGAGTTGATGGAAACTCTGGATACTATCGACGAAATCGCTCCGGATGGAGTTCTGGTTCAGGATCTGGGAGTCCTGCGGCTGGCGCGCACCTATTATCCGAATCTCATTCTGCACGGTTCCACGCAGATGGGGTTTCACAACTCTGCCGGTTTGGCAATGGCAAAGAAACTCGGACTCTCCCGGGTGGTTCTGGAGCGTCAGATCACGATGGAAGAGCTTGCTGCTATCCGCAAGCAGACCGATCTTGAACTGGAAGTTTTTGTTCACGGTTCCCTGTGCTGTTCCCTTTCCGGAGTGTGTCTGTTTTCCTCCTACCTCGGCGGATGGAGCGGCAACCGGGGCAAATGCAAACAACCCTGCCGCCGCCGCTATTTTTCCAAACAGGGCAATGGATTTTTCTTCTCTCCTCAAGACCTCTCTGCCATAGATCTGCTGCCCCAACTGCGGAAAATCGGCGTGCAATCACTGAAAATCGAAGGCAGATTGAGACAGCCTGATTATGTTATGAATACGGTCAGCGCCTACCGGATGATGCTGGATTGCCCGGAGTCAGAATTTGAAACCAGACTCCCGGATGCCCGCAATCTGCTCTCCAAAGGCTGCGGCAGACGCTGGTCTCACGGATTTTATTCATCAGAATCGGCAAAAGAATTGATCAAAGCCGATTCGGTCGGTGCTGCCGGATTGCGGGTCGGCAGTGTGGAAGCGATCATGGATAACGGCTTCGGCATGACCGCTCAAAAACGCATCCATATCGGCGACCGGCTGCGCATCCAGCCTGCCAGCGGTGATGACGGAACTGCCTTGACCGTAACCAAAATGTTTGTCAACAATGTTCAGTCAAAGTATGTCCGCCCCGGACAAAAAGTATTCATCTGCTGTGACAAAGATCTCCCCTTTGGCGGCGGAGTATTCAAAATCGGCGAAAGTTTCCCCGATTTCACCCGCCGTCTGGAAGCGTTGCCTGCCAGGAAAAAGGCTGTTGAACTGAAAATTTCCCTCTCCGGAACCGCATTGACCGTCAACACTCTCAATGCCCCCTTCCCCCAATTTACCATACCGCTGAATTTGACCGCCGCTGAAAAACATCCGGTGGATGTTGAAAAATTACTGAGCGCCTTTGCGGAGTCAGATTCCGCAGATTTTGCACTTGCCCCATCCAGCACTGCGGAAATAACCGGAAACTGGTTCTTCCCTGCCGCAGAATTGAAACAGATCCGACGGGAGTTCTGGAAAAAATTCCATGCAGAGATCTCCTCTATGCAAGTCATCGACAACCGTTTTTGCGCACTGGATAAATTCCGAACCGATTACCTTGCGATCATGCCGCTGGCTGTCAACGGCGACTACTTGCGGGAAACGGTGGCGATGAAACCCAACGGCGCCGAACCGGCAGACCGCAGAGCAATCCGGGCAGACAACATTTTTGACTTGAATAAGCTCTCTCAGGAAGCGATCCTTCCGGAGTTCTGCCCGGAATCAAAACTGCCTGCCCTGAAAAAAGCGATCAAAAACGCGTTGGATTCCGGCATCCGACGTTTCCGGATAACCTCCCTTTACGGCTTTGCACTCTTCGACAATGCCGATGATCTTTTCCTGACCGCATCTGCTCCCCTGCCCGTATGCAACAGTGCCGCCATTATGGAACTGGCGGATTTCAACTGTTCCCGGGTAATGGCACACCTTGAGATGAGCAGGCAGGATATTCTGGATCTGCGCGCAAAATCCATCCTTGAAGTTGAGTGCTTCCGTTTGGGACGTCCCTCTTTGCTCACCACCCGGGCAAAAATCCCCTTTGCCGGAGAATTTTCCGATGCCCGGGGCAACCGCTTTGAATTACGGTATGAAAAAAGTTCCGGCTTATCCCGTATTTTCCCGGTAAAAGTCACCTCCATCCCCCGTCTGCCGGGAGTATATGACTTCTACGATCTGCGTAATGCAAATTGGAAAAACAGCGATACCGAAACTTTCAATCTGGATAGTCAATGGCTTTGAGTTCAAACTCTGCAGTTTACCCATCCAAAATAAATTGCACAGCACCATGCGGTACTGAGTATCAGCCAGAGCAGCGCTCCGTGTAAAACGGGGCGCAATCCAAGCTCTTTGAGCTTTTCCCGGCTCAAATTTGCTCCGATAAGAAAAAGCGTGGCAACCATGAGGTATTTGGAGATTTCTTTCAGGAAATTTCCACACTCCTGCAATGCAGGCAGCCATGTTACCAGCGCCGCAGCGATGATAAATCCGGGAATGAACCACGGAATTTTCAACTTGATCTTCCGTTTTTCTCCTTCGGCAGTGCTTTTTTCCGCGATACAGCAGGAAAGAAAAACCGTCACCGGCACTATCCACAGCGCCCGGGCAAGTTTCACCGCGGTTCCAACTTCCAGCGCCCTTTCACTGTACTGAAAACACGCCCCTACCACACTGCTGGTGTCGTGGATAGCCAACGCCGCCCAACAGCCGAATTGCTCATCACTGAACCCCAGTTGATGACCAACGAAAGGAAATATCAGCAAGGCTATCGCATTGAGCGCAAAGACCGTTGCCGATGCCATGGCGATCTCATGAGCTTTGGCATTCAATGCCGGAGCGGCGGCGGCGATGGCACTGCCTCCGCAAATAGAGGTTCCGACTCCCACCAGATACATGGTATTTTTGGGCAGTTTGAGCATCTTCCCGAAAAGCACACCCAAACCGATACCTGCAACAATACCGATGAGCGTGTAAAGAAATCCGCTTGCTCCGGCACGGAGAACGCTTATCAGATTCATGCCGCATCCCATGCCGACGATCGTCATTCCCAGAAGTTGTGAGGTGATAGATGAGGTGAATTTTGCAAAAGGATTACCCCATGTCACCGCAAAAATAATGCCCGCAAGCACCGCTATTCCCGGCGCCCAGTCCCGCGCCGGAGACCAAATCCACGGAACAGCAAAAAATGCCGCCGTCAAAATAATAAACACAGCTTTTCTAATCATATATCCCTCTGTCAGGTTATAAAAAAAGCGCCGGAAGTCCGACGCTTTTTTTGAATTTCAAACCTTTTACAGGTTTTTCAGCATATTGAGCAACACACCGGCGGCAACCGCAGAACCGATAACACCGGCAACGTTGGGTCCCATCGCGTGCATCAACAGGAAGTTGTGGGGGTCAGATTCCTGACCGACTTTGTTGGCGACACGGGCAGCCATCGGCACAGCGGAAACACCGGCAGAACCGATAAGCGGGTTGATCTTGGTTTTGCAGAAAAGGTTCATCAGCTTGGCGAAAAGCAAACCGGCAGCAGTACCGATGGAGAACGCCACCGCGCCGAGGAAGAGGATTCCCAAAGTCTGCTCCGAGAGGAACTGATCCGCAGAAAGTTTACTTCCCACCGCGATACCGAGGAAGATAGTCACGATGTTGATCAAAGCATTCTGAGCAGTCTGATTCAGACGTTCAGTCACGCCGCTTTCTTTCAGCAGGTTACCGAACATAAGCATACCGATCAAAGGAGCGGCATCCGGCAGCAGCAGGGCACAGAGCAGAGTGATCAGGATCGGGAAGCAGATCTTTTCGATCTTGCTTACCGGACGCAAAGTGGTCATTCTGATCTTACGTTCAGCTTCAGTCGTCAGCAAACGCATGATGGGCGGCTGAATGATCGGCACCAGCGCCATGTAGCTGTAAGCGGCAACCGCGATGGCACCCAGCAGTTTGGGAGAAAGACGGCTGGCAAGATAGATGGCGGTCGGACCATCCGCACCACCGATAATACCGATGGAAGCGGCATCTTTCAGGTCAAAATCAATACCGATCGCACCGAGAGCCAACGCACCCAGCAGAGCGGAGAAAATACCGAACTGAGCGGCACCGCCGAGCAGAGCGGTTTTCGGGTTGGCAATCAAAGGAGCGAAGTCAGTCATCGCACCGACACCGAGGAAGATCAGCAACGGGAACACACCGCTGTTGATACCGATTTCAAAAATCATACCCTGCAAACCATCCGGCCCGGAAATACCAGCCAACGGAATATTCGCCAGCATCGCACCAAAACCGATGGGCAGCAGCAAAAGCGGTTCAAACTCTTTGGCAATCGCCAGATAAATCAGCACCAGCGCCACCAGGATCATCAGCACACGGCCAATCCCCAAAGTCCAAGTGGCTTTGAAGTCAGAACTGCTCTGACGGATGATGTCATAAATACCGGTACTGTGCCACAAACTGACAAAAGTACCTCCCCAGCCGCTCAGTTTCTGACCGGCAGCTTCACCACCGGCAACTGCACTCTGAACCAACTCAATGGCTTCAAAGTCTGCGACCCAGTCACCCGGCTGCAAAATACCGGCATCTTTGACATTGGCACCGACGATGAACTCATTCTTCTCGTTCTTCAACAGTTTGAGAGAGGCTTTGGCAACCAGAGTACCTTTGCTGTAACCTTCCGGATGATACATCATAATCTGGCGTCCGGGATTGCAAACACCGTCATAGGGAACAGTAAAGGTATAGATCGTGGTCGGAACAAATTTCACCTTGCCGTCAACTTTGAGTTTACCGACGTAAATCAATTTGCGGCTGGCGCCTTTGACCCACCACTGAAAAATGTCGTCACTGGATTTTTCATCCATCACATATCCGGCTTTTTTCAGCTCACTGCATTTTTCGGCGACCGGACACTCTTTGACTTCTTTGGCATCCGGGCAACTTTTGCACTCAGTGGCGGCAGCGGCAGTAAAAACCGCCGCAACCGCGAAAATCAGTGCAAAACTGAGTTTTTTGATCATATTCATTTTACACGATTCCTTATCCGATAGTTACCAGAGCATCTCCTTCGGCAACAACTGCACCGACAGTAACATCCACAGAGGTGATCACACCATCTTTATCTGCCGCGATCGGAGTTTCCATTTTCATTGCTTCGAGGATCATCACCGTATCACCGGCTTTGACCGCATCTCCGGCTTTGACCAGAATTTTAGTAACAGTTCCCGGAAGCGGGCTGGTCATGGCACTGGCGACTCCGGCGGCTGCAGGAGCTTCACCAGCGGCTCCGGCGATGGAAATCAGAGCATCACCTTCAGCGACGACCGCACCGACAGTCACATCAATAGAAGAAATGACACCATCTTTATCAGCAGAAACCGGAGTTTCCATTTTCATTGCTTCAAGGATCATCACCGTATCACCGGCTTTGACCGCATCACCGACTTTGACCAGAATTTTGGTAACAGTTCCCGGAAGCGGGCTGGTCATGGCACTGGCGGCTCCGCAAGCGGCGGGAGCAACGGCACAAGCGCCTTCGGTAAGTTTGACATCGAAGCTCTTGCCATTGACTTTGGCAGTGTAAGCATCACCGGCGGGATTGAGTTCAACGACGACGTTGGTTCCGCTGACATTGGCGGTATAGGCTTTAGCACCACCTTTTGCGGCAGGTTTTTCCGCCTCTTTGTAACGGATACCCATCGGTTTGTCACCTTTGAGGAAGTTGATACCTTTTTCTCCGCAAGCGGCGGCGATAAAGATATTTTCTTCGGTGACTTCCAAACCGTTTTCTTTCAGCAGTTCGGTATTGTAAGCGATACCCAGTTTCGGGTTGGCATCGTTGAGTTTGACAACAGCTTTATCAGTCGGCTCAAGGCCGAGCTGTTCGCTCGCCCATTTGACCAGCTGCGGATCGGGAGCGACCGGGGTCTTACCGAAATAACCGAGAACCATTTTGCCATAACCGTTGGGATCCATTTTCCAGGAACCATCGGGATTTTTGCCCTGCACTGCGTTGCGGAACGCCTGCTGGAAGTAGAACTGGCTGACCGGAGTCACGCTGGTTCCGAAACCGCCTTTGGCAACCACGTCGCGCATCTCTTCAATGCACTTGTCATATTTGTCAAGGCATTTGTTGTCGCGCATCATCTGAGTATTGGCAGTCAAAGCGCCGCCGGGCATGGGGGAGAAGATGATTTTCGGAGAAACCTGCATTGATTCGGGGGGCATGAAGTATTTATCCATGCATTTTT
>JAZUPS010000080.1:0-8450 GCA_045605305.1 Victivallaceae bacterium | reverse complement strand
ATAATCTGTTGAAAGTATGTTTCCAATGTTTTTCCCATGAAATAAAGCGGAGTAAAAGATACGCCAGTAATCCAGTCCAGATTTGCCATCTGACAGCATTTTCATTGTATCCCATAAAATCTGCCAGTTGCAGAGTTTGTTTAAGTTCTTTGAAGAAAACTTCGATTCCCCAGCGCAGCCGGTAGCCGGGGCTGCTGCCGCTGAAACGATACTCTCTCATCATAGCTTAAAAAATGCCTTCAATGGAATTTTTTTATTTTTTTCAAAAAATCGGCTTGCATTTTCATTTGCCAGATGCTATATAGAAATGTAGACAAAAAATGTGCAACCGCTTGCACGGCATTCAGGTATGACAAATGCATAAAAAGATTTTGAAGAAACATCAGGCGAGAATAAACAATTTTCTCTCGGCAGTCAGAGATGATCTGATATATCGGGAATATATTCCTCTGACAGTCGAAATCGCTGTCACGGACACCCCTGTATCTTTTGCCGACAGGTTAGATCTTAAGTATCACAGGGTGTACGAAAAAGAATTGTGGGGATATGACTGGGCAAACGCCTGGTTTCATTTCACCGCAGAAATTCCTGAACATTTTGCGGGAAAAGAGTTATGTCTGCGTATTCACACCGGCAGTGAAATGCTTCTTTTCAATAATGATGGTGTTCCGATTTACGGTCTGACAGGATTTTCTATTTTTGATCAATTGTATTGCAAAGAACGTTTTGTCATTCCGCAGCGTTTCAATGCTGGTGAAAAGGCGGATTTCTGGATGCAGGGAGCCGCTTACAGTCTCTATGGGTGCCCACTGCCCGATCCCGAAAATCTTTCTGAAACAGCTCCTTCATCCGGATACGGAACGCGGTTGTTGAAACACATGCGTTTGTGTATTTTTGACAGAGACATGTGGGGAATGCTGCTGGATATGCGTCTGCTTGCAGGCATAATGAACAGTTATGATCTTTCTGATTTCCGCAGCCGAAGGATGCTGCAGATACTCAACGAAGCCCTTGATATATTTAACTATGACCCCGGCAACGCTGTCATGGTGCGGCAAATGCTGAAAGAAAAAGCATTTTCCGCGACCGCAAGTTCTTCTCTTCCTGAAGTTTGGGCAACAGGGCACGGACATCTTGATATTGGTTGGCTTTGGCCTGTTTCTGTTGCTGTCGGAAAAGCGGCACGGACATTTTCAAGTCAGATAGCACTGCTTGAGAAATACCCTGAATATATTTTCGGTGCTTCGCAAGCTTACCTTTACAAAATCATAAAAGAAAATTATCCTGAACTTTATGCAAAAATCCGAAAAGTAGTTTCCGAAGGCCGCTGGGAAATACAGGGAGGGATGTATGTGGAAGCTGACTGCAATTTAACATCAGGTGAATCTCTGATAAGACAGTTTCTGCATGGCAAAAACTTTTTCAAAGATGAATTCGGCAGGGATGTCAACAATTTATGGATACCTGATGTATTCGGCTATTCAGGCAACCTGCCGCAAATCTCTTTCAAAGCAGGATGCGTAAATTTCCTCACTCAAAAGCTTGCCCAAAACACTTTTAATCAGATACCGCATCACTCATTCATCTGGCGGGGGATCGACGGCAGCAAAATTCTGGGACATTTCCTGCCTGAAAACAGTTATGCAGCTTTTGCATCATCTGAACAGAGAATTGCGGCGATGAACAATTTTGCAGAAGCAGGCATCTGCGATTCTTTCGTAAGTTTGTACGGCATCGGCGATGGCGGCGGCGGTCCAAGTGAAGATTTTGTCGAAAACAATTTACGCCAGATAAATCTGGATGGATGCCCGAAAACCATCTTTTCCAGAACAGATAAATTTTTTGAACATCTGGAAACTCAACGTGATAAATTAACCGAATTACGCGGTGAATTGTATTTTGAAAATCACTATGGCACTTTGACCAGTCAGGCCCGCACCAAACGCGGCAACCGGAAATCTGAACAGCTGCTTCAATCATTGGAGTACCTCTGCAGCACTCTTTCAATAGACAATTATCCGGCAACAGAGCTTGATACTTTATGGAAAATGCTGCTGCTCAACCAATTTCACGATATTCTCCCCGGCTCATCCATCCGTCAGGTCTATGAACAGACAGAAAAAGATTATGATGAGATCGCCCAAAAAGGCAAGGCGATTGCTCAAGATGCCGCAAAAAAATTATTCACGGCGGCAAAGGATCATGCCGTATTGGTAAACTCGTTGAGTGTACCATACTTTTATCCGATTTTAATGCCTGAATCATGGGGAAATTGCGGAGTAACTGATATTTCGGGAAAAGAACTCCCTGCGCAGTGGGAAAACGGCAGGTTGTACACACTTTGTGAACTGCCTGCAAACAGTTTTACAACCCTTGTCCGTTCATCCGCAGTCGCATCACCTGTCAAATTTCTGGATTCTCCGATACTGGAAAATGACCTTATACGCTATCAATTCAATTCAGCGGGACAACTGATAAGTGCTTTTGACAAAAAATATAATCGGGAGATAATGGCTGGACACGGTAATATTTTATCGCTTTACCATGACCGACCACTGCAATATGAAGCATGGGATCTTGAAAAATATTATACCAGAGACCGTCTGCCTGAACCATTGACAGCATGGCGCTTCAACGGCTGTTCGGGTCCAGTCAGAAGTATCCTTACTTTTGATTTCAAATTCGGCAACTCGAACTTATCCCAGCGGGTGATCCTTCATCCGGGAAGCAGGCAGCTTGATTTTGAAACAGTTGCAGATTATCAGGAATCGCGGATGATGCTGCGGACAGCATTCCCCGTAAATGTTTATACCAATGAGGCATCTTTTGATATCCAATACGCTTATATCAAACGATCAACTTGTGAAAACAATATTTTTGAACAGGCTCAGATCGAGTGCTGCGGACAGCGCTATGGAGATATTTCCGATGGCAACGGCGGTGTTGCACTGCTCAATGACTGTAAATACGGATACCGGATAAAAGATAATGTGATCGATCTTGCTCTGCTGCGTTCACCACGCTATCCTGATGCAGAAGCTGACCGAGGCATACATCACTTTACCTACAGTTTGCTGCCTCATGATGGAAAACTTGAAGAAAGCTGTGTTTTGCCCGCTGCAGCGGTACTGAACCGTGAACCGATGCTTTTTGACGGCGTTTGCGCTGAAAAAATCCAACCATTCTGCCGACAAATATCCGGCAATGGCATATCTCTTGAAACAGTAAAAAAAGCAGAACGTTCAGACACCATAGTAATCAGAGTCGTAGAAACCTGTGGTAAAAATTCTTATGGGATACTGCAATATGCAACGGACAATCTGGAAATATGGGAATGTGATTTGATGGAATGGAATATGCTGCACAAAGAAATGCTTGACGGCAATCGGCAGCATATTGAATTGAAACCGTTTGAAATAAAAACTTTTATGGTAAAAAAATGGCAGTAACGATACTTGACATCGCGGCAGCAGCAAATTGCAATGCGTCAACTGTATCAAGAGCATTGCGGGATGATCCGCGTATCACTCCTGAAAGAAAAAAACTGATCAGGCAGTTGGCGATGGATATGAATTACATTCCCAATCGTATTGCAAAACAGCTTGCTGACGGTAAAACCAAACTCGTGTTGTTTGTTATCGGAGAGCTTGAATTTGAACACACTGCTCCCATAGCATCAGCTCTGGATCATGAGCTTGAGGAATTCGGTTATATATTGACTATCATGCCGAACAGTTTGCGCGAAGGAAAATTTCATAACATAATATCCTTATGTGAACAGCGTTTCTGCGATGCAGCAGTTATTTTTTCACCGCTCGCGCAACCAGACGATCTTCCTTCATTCAACCGGTTGATCGCCAATAAATTCCCCATTGTATGCGTTGATCAGTATTTGAAAAATTATCCGTTCCCGGCATTGACCAATGATGCGCGTCTGTCGATCAAGTTGTTGGGGCAAAAGATGCTTGATGCTGGAATGAATATCGGATTGACACTCTTTCCGAACTTGAATACGACTGGAGAATTCCGTTTGAATGAATCAGAAAAGTTTCTTGACTCTCTTAATATTCCCCATATCAGAACATTGGAAGAACTGCCGGAGCTGCTGAAAAAATATCCCAATGCCAATCTCGGAATTTTTGCAGACAATCCATCTATTGACGGATTGAATGACATTATGATCAAGCATCGCCATGTCAGATGTATCGGCGGAATGTTTGACTCATGGAAATTCAATGCGCCTGAGTGTTTCGATACGATATTTCTCTGTCTGCAGGATGTAACAACGGCAGGGAAACTGGCTGGTGAATACATCGTCAGAATGCTGCGCGGTGATGATTCTATTGAAAAAGTGACAATGATACCTCCTGCAAGTATAATAACTCCCCATATAAAAAAATATTAACAGAAAAAGGATTTTCAAATCCGCACCCCTAACCCAAAGGAGAAAGAACCATGAAATCGAAAACCCAAAAAGAAAGCATCCGTAACAGCAGAAAAATGAAATCATCATTCAGTTTCACACTGATTGAATTGCTGGTTAATGGATCACATCTCTGCTGTGATCGTGAAAAGCCTGCCCGTGGGCAGGTGAAGCTGTACAGCTTCACCTTAATTGAACTTCTCGTAGTGATCGCTATTATTGCGATCCTGGCGGCGATTCTGCTGCCCGCCCTCAATTCCGCCCGTGAACGCGGACGCACAGCCAACTGCATCAGCAATCAGAAACAGATGGCTCTTGCCTTAGGAATGTATGCAGAAGACAACGATAACTTCGCCCCGACAGGCAATACAGCGCATAATATTTACGCGGGCTACTGGATGATTCAGATTTCCAGCTATGTCGGCGGCAACTCAAAATTTTTCACCTGTCCCTCTTATGCTGGTGAAAAAGTTGATAACAGCAGCTGTGATTTTGCCCTTGTCAATGGCGGAGCATCAGACATGTTCTCCGGTTCTTTCGGAATGAACGGGCGTGTTGGAAACAACGAATCCTCTGAACCTGCCGATACAGTTATCAGAAAAATGACTGTGTCCAGACGATTTCCTTTTGTTATGGATTTGAAAGGACCTGCCATCCACGCATTGCCGCATTTGCTGCTCGCCAGTCTGACAGATGCAAACAGTGTTTTGCGTTTCGGCGAACGCCATAACAACGGCGGAACTATCTCATGGAGTGATGGAAGTGCAGGATACAACACATTTACCGAAGTGACCAGCATGGTGCAGAGTTCCAAAAACAATGCTGGACAAAAAGTTCCTGGTGACTGGGGTGATGCACTTGCATTCATGCTCGGTTACTGATCCACTTCAATCCAAATAAAAAAAATAAAACGAACAGAATACGGGGCAGCTGTATTCCAGACAGCTGCCCAGGAGGGGTATTGCATCTCTTAAACCGATGTAATCACACCGATTTTCAACCTGAAATAATGAGATAATAATATGAAATCGCTTAAATTATTGTCGGTGATTCTGGCAGGATCACTCTCTGCAATACTGATGGCTTCTGAAAGCCTCGGCTGGATTGAAGAATTTGACAATGTTGCTCAACCACGCTGGCAAACTATCCCGAAATGTGCTGAAATCATGCCTAAAGACACATTGAGTGCAGCAAACCGTGTCGTTCGTATAGCTCCGCCTATGGGAATTCAAAACTGGCTTCTTTCGTCTGACAAATTTGTAAGCGGCGATTTGGAAATTACATTCGCTGCCCAGCCTGACCCAAAAGGTGAGGTGTTTTACTATATCGGTTTTCATGAAACTGAACCCTGGCTCAAAGCTCTTGCCTGGATCCAAATCCATAATACGACAGTTACATTCGGAATAAAAAATCCTGAAGGCGGAACTCTTTCCAAAGAAATCGGTCATATCAACGGCAAATATCAGACGCTGAAAATAAATCAAAGCAGCGGTATACTGAAAGTTACCTTTGATGGAAAAGAAAGCAGCTTCAAAGGTAAAAACCTTATTACCAAAGAGGCAATGCCTGTTTTTGTGGGAGCATTCAGCAACACGGGACAAGCTGATCTTAAAATAGATTCGATCAAGGTTTCCGGAGGAAAAGTAAAACCCCGCTTTATTAAACTTGAACAGAGCGAAAAAGAAAAAGCCATCGTAAAAAAGATGAATAACTCACTGAAATTATCCTCTGGCAACACTCAGATCGCCCTCGGTTTGAATGGTGGTCTTCACTGGAAAAGTGTGGTCAACGCGGGAGCAAATCTTCTTGCAGAAGATGTTTTTTCTCCTGTATTTGCGATGCGCATCGGCAACAGAATTGTATATTCTCATGAATTCACGATCATAAATGCAAATGCTGATGACAGAGAATTCACAGTAGAACTTCTTGACCGTGAAAGCATGATTTCAGCAATACTCCGTGCAAAGTCTGCTTCTGAAAATCGCGTACTTATGCAGTTAGAGCTGAAAAACAGCGGAAACAATGCCCAAACAGTGCAAGCGATATTTCCAATCATTTCCAATATAAATCCTGGAAAAGATCTGGATAAGGTAAAATACTTTTTCCCGTGGCGCGGTGGAATTCTGGGTGACTGTACTGCTTCATTTACGGCAGAATACAACGGCTTTGCATGGATGCAGCTGATGTTTGCCTACTCTCCGCAGAACGGTCATGGTATCGGACTTTTTCCTGAAGATGCCAACGGCCGCTTCAAAGGGCTGATGATGCAAAAAGGCAAAAACGGTCTTTCTCCGACTGTCAAGCACAGTGAAGTGGTGATTTTCAAAGAGCAGCCATCTCTGGATTTGCTTGAGAAACAGTCTGCTGTTGCTTTTGCCCAATATTACCGCGGTGACCTGCTTCAGCCTGGAAATTCTACAATTACACCGCAAGTGCGTATTTTTGCTTTCAAAGGCGATTGGAAATCCCCGTTGAAACAATATTCATCATGGATGAAAGCGCGTATGCAAAAAGTCGATGTCCCGCGTTGGTTTCGAGACACTTATACATGGTTGAACGGTCATCCGCCATTTTATTATGATGAAGCAAAAAAAGAATACGTCCTGCACAAACGTCTTGCAGGCGGTGAAAATGCCATTCAAATCGCATTTTGGGATGATTACCCCCTTCCTTATGCAGAACGTTTGAAATATCCTTCTCTGGCAAGTACGATGCCGGGTGAATTTTTCGTCAATAAAGGGCGCGGCGGAGCTCCTGCACTTGCAGCTGAAGTTGAAAGATGTCATCAGCTTGGAGCGGCATTCACCCTTTATATCGATCACCGTTTCTGCTGGAAAGAGACCAATCTCGCAAAAAAACACGGTAAATCATGGGCTACCAAAGATGCTCAAGGTAATTATCCCGGATATGTCACGGCTGATGACCAGTATCTGATGTGTTTCTACGATACTGACAAATGGGTGGAATATATGACAACCCGCTGCCGCAGTTTGGTCAAAGAGTTGAAACTCGACGGAATTTATCTGGATGAACTTGCGGTCAATTTTCAATGTTACAATGAAACGCATGATCATTACAAAGCAGGAAAATATCCTACCGATCCCCACGGAATTGTCAAAGCAATGGTCAAAGTACGCAATGCTATGCGTGAAGCCAATCCGAATGCGGCTCTCATGACGGAACATGCCGGCAGTGATTATCTTACTCAGTTCTTTGACGGCAGTTGGGATCAGACTTTCTATATCGGAGCATTTCCTTTTGTAGAAAAATATTATGATGATCTGCGAATAAACTTTTTCCATTTCTGTTTCCCGAATTTCAAATTCTCGGAATGGGGAAGCAGTACCCGTCATCCATGGAGAAATCTTTTCAATGGTTTCGGAATGGATATGGGCGGCTTTGAAAATACCGATATCCAACGCCAGTTCGCACAGATCATGAAAGAAAACGGTGACGCATTTGCTTCTGAAAATATAGAACCGATCGTCAAGACCACTCATAAGAAGTTCCTTGCAAACCGTTTCCCCCATGAAAACAAAATAATACACACTGTATACAATACATCGGATAAGATGATCAAGGGATCAATATTGGAAACAAAATCTTCCAATAACAACATTCACTATGTCGAGTTGATCGAGGATAAAGTCGTCAATGTCAATGCCGAAGGTCTGCCTGAATTGAGTGTTGAAGCTGAACGCACTGCTGTTCTGGCATCTTTCCCAATTATCCTGAATGCAAAAAAGACAGGCAATACTATCGAAATTACCTTTGATAAAACCAAAGGCGATAAGATAGTTGTTTGTGAAGACTTTGATGATGAACATTTCTTTGCACCGCGCGGCAAATGGACAAAACTTGCCGCCCCTCATGGAAAAGCCATTTACAAAATCAAAGACACCAATGCAAAAAAATATATCATAAAACTTTTCAAAAATGATTATCTTGCAGATGAAGTGATTCTGTAAAAAAATGACGGGCTGCTGAACAACCTCAATAGCAAGGTGTTCAGCAGCCCGTTTCATAT
>JAZUPS010000079.1:0-40767 GCA_045605305.1 Victivallaceae bacterium | reverse complement strand
GCTTGGCCTCCGACTTGGATATGCCCTGGCGCTTCCCGCCGATCAAATGGGAAAAGATGCGCTTGAAACTGGAAGCCGCCGGAAAAGCCGGAGTGGATAAGGCGATCACCTTTGAGTTTTCCCACTTCATGAGCCCAAACTCCATGTATCAGTCAGCTCACGGGCTTTTTGACCGCTATAAAGAGTACCGGGAAGAGCAGCTTGCCCGCTGAACTTTTTGGAATGGCTCTGTTTCCGGTATTAGGGATAAAAAAATAAAAAAGAATCTGCTACCGGCGGCAAACGTGCCGCTCCGGTGAAACAGCTTTCTCCGTTGTTGTTGGCAGGGAGTAAAGAAATTACCCGGCGGGGGGTTTTCTCAAAAGCGTCGATCAAGGCATCGGAGCGCCGCGACTTCAACTCCCTGCGAAGGGGCGGCGGAATCTTTCGCTGCAGTTTTACGCAAAGATCGAATATCAACCCATGCCGGGAACAACGCGGTTGAAATCAGCTTATTACATCACAGGATCGCTTTTGGTTCTGTGATGTTTTTTTCATCCGCAGGTGGGCAAATTTCTGAAAACTCCGGAAGAAAGCGGATGAATTTTTTTAATGCCGTATTTCCGTTATCGCTGTTCCATGCGGCGATAATATCCACCGGCGGCAGAGGGCAGGAAAGTTCCTTTTTTACAATGTTTTCAAGCGTTCCTTTACAGCATGATTCCGGCATCAGGGCGATGCCGAATCCGGCTTGCACCATTGTCAGCATAAAACTTTTGTTCCGGGCATCCTGCCGGAACCGGGGGGAGGGGAGACCGGAAACGGTAAGGGAGAGAACCAGTTGATCGTAGATCGCCGGATTCACATCTCTGGCAAAAAGAATAATATCTTCCCCGGCAAGATGTTCCGGAAAAATTTTGCTCTTTTCGGCAAGTTTATGGTCAAGTGGAAGCACCAAGATATATTTATCCCGGTAAACCAGTTTGGTGGTCAAGCCGGATGTATCCATGCTGAAAGGACGGAGAAATCCAATATCCAGCGAACCGTTTTTCAGCATAGTGCATTGCTCACTGGTTTCCAGTTCTTTCAACTGCATTCTGATTTCAGGTTCCTGATTGCGGACTTGGGAGAGTATTTCCGGCAGAAAACTGTGTATCGCCGGTTCATTGCAGCCGATGGAAAGCTCTTCTGCTTTCCCGGCAAGGAAATCTGCCAGCCGCTTTTGCGCCTGCTCTGCCCGGTTCAAGATCGCTTCTGTTTCCGCAAGGAAAAATTCTCCGGCAGCAGTCAGTTTCACCATCCGGCTGGTGCGCTCAAAAAGTTTGCAGGATAACTCATCTTCCAATTTCCGGATAGCGGCACTCAACGGGGCTTGGGTGATATTCAGTTTCGCCGCGGCTTTCCGGAAATGAAGTTCTTTTGCCACGGTCGCAAAATAACGCAGAGCAGTAAGTTCCATTGATATTTATTTCCTTGTATTGATTCTTTATTTGATATAATAAATATATATCATATCGTTGAAAAAATCAAATTGTCATGATATATTTTTTGAAGTTTTGAAATTTATACGAAAGGAGAGAAAATGCTCAGTGAAAAAATAATTACCGAAGCGATGTACAATGCTATCCGGCTTGGTGCGACCAAAATGCCGCCCGACATCCGTGCCGCATTGCAGCGGGCATTGGCAGAAGAGAGCGATCCCATGGCAAAAAAACATCTGGAAATAAGTTTGCAGAATGCTGATATGTCAGAAAAAGGCAATGGACTTGTCTGTGCCGATACGGGATTTCCCATGTTCTTTATCCATGCCGGCAGAAAAACAGAAGTTGAGGGCGGTTTTAACAGTTTGCAAAAGTGTGCCGCTCTGGCGACCGCCCGGGCGACTGCGGAGTGTTTTCTGCGCCCGACGATGGTGCATCCTTTGACCCGGAAAAATCCCGGTGACAATATCGGGCCGGGTATGCCGAAAGTGGAGATCATATTTGACCGGGATGATGATGGATTGGAGATCATTGCCGCACCGAAAGGCGGCGGATCGGAGATATTCGGAACATTTTACCGGATGATGTTCCCCGCAGATGGCGAAGCGGGTATCAAAAAGTTTGTGATCGAATGTATCAAAGATGCCTGTTATGCCGGAAAGGTCTGTCCTCCTGCCATTATCGGAGTCGGTATCGGCGGCACAGCCGATCTTTGCATGGGCATGGCAAAAAAAGCCGCACTTCTCCGCCCGGTGGGAAAACATCATGATGACCCGGAAATCGCCCGTCTGGAAAAAGAGTTGTACGATGCCGCCCGCAAGATCGGTATTGGACCGATGGGGTCCAGAGGGATCAATGCGGTATTGGCGATCAATATCGATGCGGCGGTCACTCATACCGCGGCTCTGCCGGTGGCGGTCAACGCCCAGTGTCTGGTCGGACGCCGCTGGAGAGCTATGATCGACGGGAAGGGAAATGTTGATTACACAGGAGTTGCAGAATGAAAAATATTACTTTGCCATTGTCGGAAGCTGATGCTGAAAGTCTGAAACTCGGAGAGATGGTCACGGTCAGCGGATTGCTTTTCACCGGCCGCAGCCGTTTCCATATCCGGGCTGTTGAAGATGATATTTATCCCCCCGTAGATTATGAAAAGATAAACTGTTTCTTTCACGTCGGTCCGGTGATGCGCCAGACGGGAGATGGCTGGGAGGTTGTGAGTTGTGAACCGACAAGTTCCATCCGTTTTGAGCGCTATGGCGCAGATGTCGTGCGGAAGTTCCGCTTGCGTACACTGATCGGAAAAACCACCATGGGGCCGGAGACTGCCCGGGCGCTGAAAGAGGTCAAAGGGGTCTATCTTTCCAAGATCGGTTTGAGCGGCAATGCGTTGCGCGGTCAGGTAAAAAAAGTCCGCGATGTCTATTTTTTGGATGAACTTGGCAAAACCGAGTGTACCTGGATCTATGAGGTGGAAAATTTCGGACCGTTTTTCGTTGCCATTGATGCCAATGGAAGAAACTATTTTGAGGAACTTTCGGCAGAGGCAAATGCCCGGATGCCGGAAATTGAAAAAATGCTGAATATTCCGGCTGATTACGAATATACTGAGGTCAACGGATGAAGCGGTCGATACGTTATCTTTCTTTGTGCGGATTACTGGGGTACGGATATGCTCCGGAAAGTTTGGCAAATGCCCTTGCTCAGGAACTTGATTTTGTGGGTGTCGATGCCGGATCGACCGATCCGGGGCCTTATTATCTTGGCAGCGGCAAAGGTTTTGTCAAGCGCCTTCAGGTCAAACGCGATCTTGAATTGATCCTGCCGGTGATCAAAGAGAAAAATATCCCGCTTATCATCGGCAGTGCCGGCGGTTCCGGAGCAAAGCCCCATGTGGATAGTGTCATAGAGATCATCTCAGAAATCGCATCGGAAAAATCTCTGGAATTGAAAACCGCGGTGATTTATTCTGACTTGAGTGTGGAGTTTCTGCAAAAAGCGGCACAGGGACATCTTTCCGGTTGCGGCGGTGCGCCGGATTTTGATCCGGAATTGACGGATAAACTTTGCAATCCGGTGGCACAATTCGGCACCGAGCCGATCATTGCCGCCTTGAAAGAAAATGTCGATGTTATTGTCGCAGGAAGGTGCTGTGATACTGCGATTTTTGCTTCTTACCCGATCCTTCATGGATTCCCTGCCGGCTTGGCACTTCATGCTGCCAAAATCGCGGAATGCGGGGCTTTGTGCGCCCGTCCGGTGGGGGCTAATGACTCGCTGGTCGTGGAAATATTTGCCGATCATTTTACCGTGGAACCGCCGAATTTGCAGCGCGCGTGTACTCCTGATTCTGTGGCGGCACACTCGCTTTATGAGCAGCCGGATCCGAATTGTTTCTATGAACCGGAAGGCAAGATCGATCTTGGCGGCTGTACTTTTGAAGCCCTCAGTGACCGCAAGGTGAAAGTTTCCGGCAGTAAACTGGTTCCGGCGGAAAAGACCACGACCAAACTGGAAGGTTCCCGCCTTGTCGGATACCGGGCGATAACTGTTGCCGGAGTGCGTGATCCGGCGGCAATAAAACATCTTGCTGAAATCGAAAGTGGAGTGCGTAATGCCGTAGCCGCATCCGCGAACTTTGTCAAAAACGGAGAATATTCACTGCGTTTTCTGCGTTATGGAGTGGATGCGGTGATGGGCAAACTGGAGTCTTCCGACTATCCGCTGCCCAAAGAGGTGGGATTGGTGATCGAAGCAGTTGCACCGACTCAGGAGCAGGCGGATGCGTTGATCGGATTGGCACGCTCCAAGGCACTGCATCAGGGATTTCCGGAAAGGAAAGCGACGGCGGGAAACCTTGCATTTCCCTTTTCCCCTTCAGATTTTTCCGGTGGAGCGGTATATGAGTTTGCGCTCTATCACCTCACTGATTTGAAATTGGATTTTATTCCGGAAATAAGGATCATACGATGAAATTATATGATATGGCAATGGTATGCCGCAGTAAAAATGCCGGGCCGTTTCAGGTCACGATCGATTTGATGTTTGAATCTCCGGAGCGCTATAATGCGGTTTTGAATTCTCCGTCTTTCACTGTGGAAGCGATCAGCTCTCTCTATCAGACCGATCCGGCAAAGGTGGTCATCAAACCTTTTGAGAGGATATTGACGATCAAAGTGGTGCTGGCAAGGAGCTGTTCTTCCGGGGCGCCGTCGGATTCTGACGTCTACGGCAGTCAACAGCATTTTCCTCTCGGGGATATGGAAATATTATAACTTCTGCAAAATATGAACAGGGCTGCCGCATACCTTTGAGGAAAGGGTTTGCCGCAGCCCTGAGCTTTTTCAGCAGGTGAATTTTATATCGGTCACGCCGAAGTCAACCATGCAGAATTCCGGAGTGGTTTCCGGTGGAGTATTGCGGATCAAAGTCGGTTCCCGGTTGAATGAGAGGGTACTGACAGAGAAAGATTCACCGATCTGCAAGTGGTGAGGCCCAAGCATATTCCGTAAACTTATCACCAGTTCCAGCTCCACGGTGTTGAAGCCTGCCCGAAGCGCTTTTTTGACCGGAAGTGCAAATGGTTCCCAATACGCCGCCTGACAGTCAATATCATTGATTTTCACTTTTACGGAGTTGGCTCCTTTTGGGGTGAAGGAGAGAAACTTGATATTCTTCAACTCTTCGGAGGTCAGGGTGAAACTGTTTTTCAAAGTGACTTTTCCGGCGAAAAACGGCAATCCTGCGGTAAGCAATTCACCGGAATTGACGATTTCGCACTTCAGCGGTGCCCCCAGTGCGAAGCTCCCTTTCATGCGGGAGGAATCATTTGCCAGCGGCGCAACTGCACCGTGGTGGTGAACCGAGAAATTACCGCAAAGATAGATGCTTTCAATTTCCGTTTTGAAGGTCAATTTATTGTATTCCGATTCAAAAATCCGGGCTTTGCGGATGGTTTCGTAAGTTTCCGGATCCTGCTCAAAACGGATTTTCATGCCGATGGTGTTCTTTCCCTGACGGAAATTATCCGGCAATCTGACCCGCTCAAACGCTTTGTCAAAAAGATACCCGTTGGCAACCGGAGAGAACTCCATGCCGTTGAGAGTGAAATGGAATTTTTCCGGCTCTTCCACTGCCATATCCACCGGAATAGTGTGGTCAAAATCTTCATCCACGAAGAAGTCATACTCCAGCTCCAGATCGCAGGCGCGTTCAAGATCAAGCAGTCTGGTTTGAACATCTATGGCATCGGCATCCTGCCATTCTCCGCCATCGACCCGGTAACGGCAATGGTCGAGAGTGAGGATATTATCTGAAATGCGGCTGATCTGCCACGCTCTATCCGGCAGCAGGCGAACCGCCGGGGAGGCGGGATCAAAGCGCTCATATTCCGGCAGAAAATCTGCCGTCAATTTGTCGGAAACAAAGAGCATCAGAGCATCTGCCGCGCCGAAGGTGTGGTCGATCACCGTTTTCCCATCTTGTTGAGAAATTGCATTATAGCGGTAGAATTTTCCATCCAGCTGATCGATTACCGCCACACCTTTACCGGTAAAAGGCAGTTCGATCCTGACCTTTGCCCCGGAGCGGTAGTTGGTATTTACCAGATAATAAAATCTGCCGGGGATGCCGGAAACTTCCACATCCCGCCACGTTCCGAGAATTGCTGTGGTGGGGATGCCGTTTTCAAATACGCTGACCCATTTTTCTGTGATATTGGCGGCGTATTGGGCGGCGGCGGCTTCGGAATCAAATCCGGTAAGCGAGTTGAGGAACTCCAGCTCATCTGCCGTTGCCGGAACCCCGTCGATGGTGAATTTGCCCAAACGGGTCTGTTCCCGGATAATGGCAGCTTTGCCGCCCTGAGCGCGGAACTTTTTCAGCAGCTCAAAAATCTTTCGGGAAATATTGGTCAACTGCGGGATGATCACCACATCGTAAGCACATTTGCCGATGATGAATTTGCCATTTTCAACTGCTCCGCACTCATCGGTGATGATCTCATCAGCATAGTGGTATTGAACCATACGGGAACCCAGTTCCGCAGTGATCTTATTCAAACTCTGCTGAGGTACGCAGTTGAGCAGCTGTTGAGTGTATTTGCCGGTGAACATTTTCCACATGGAGGATACCGGATGCACCACCAGCACCGGCGCAGTAACCTTTCCGGTTGCCAGGATCATGCCGACTTTGGAAAAGTAGTCATTGAGCAGTTTGTAATCTTCCCACCAGGGCTGATGGTAGAAACTGCTCTGGGGATAATCCCGTTTGCGTCTGCCGCGCAGGGAGTAACTTTCCAGATGTTGACAGAGGTAATTGATTCCGTTTGCCATTTGCCGCTGATATATCCAGCGCATTCCGGTAAAGTTGCATGCCCACCCGGTCAAGGCGAAACTTTCGGTGAGCAGCTGTTTTATTCCGTACTGCTCTCCCACGGAAAGCAGCTGTATCGCCGCCACATCTGATGGCACGATCCGGCAGAGATGATCCACTCCCGGCAGCGTGTAGTAACGGTACTGCGGCATGATCGAACCATTGGAACTGGTCTGATAGCAAAGGCTTTCTTCCAGCACATGATGTCCGGTCAATTCCCAGTTGTGCGCCTTGCACCAATCACCGATCTGCTTCATAAAGGCATCGGCGAAGAGGGAGGAGCAGAGTTTCCAGAAACGGACTCTGGTTTGGGAACTGGATGGAAGATCGACAAAAAGCGCCGGGAGCAGGGGGAGCAATTCACAGTTGTATGCCTTGCGGTACTCATCTTCAAGGATCAGCGACCATACGGTTCCATCCCGGGAAAGCTGGGGTTCATCGGTGAAAATTCCCCGCAGATGCTTGAGCAGTTGAGGGGGGAGATTTTCATAATAGTGCTGATGGGTGACCCGGATAAATTCTGCCACGACTTTGGCATCCAGATTATCCACATAATAGGGATTCACCTCGTAAAAACAGCGCATGATTTTCCCCTGTACATCAGAGGGGATGGCGGAACCGTAATAAGTTTCGCCGTTTTCCGAGTAAAATCCGAGGGTATTTTCTTTGCCGTCGGTGTCTTTGGCATCAATGATTTCACAACGCAGATATTTTGCCTGATATTCAGCTCCCAAGCCATTGACCAAGCCGCCGCCGAAGCCGCTTGGCCAGCCGTTTTCATCGTAGAGCCAGGCATCCATGCCCAGTTTTCCGGCTTCATCCAGAGAGGCTTCCACGCACTCCATCCACTCTTTAGAAAGGTACGCTGTCTGCAATCCACCCCGGGCATGCATGAAAAATCCACCCAATCCGGCATCGTGCATCTGGCGGATTTGCCAACGCAGTTCTTCCGGTTTCAAATCTGCATTCCAACTCCAGAATGGGGAGGGACGGTATTTCGCGGTCGGTTCGGGTAATTGGATGCTCATAACAGCTGTGCCTTTCTATGGATAAATGGTGGATTACTTTTTTTCTGAAGAGATTTCCCCGACGGTGAAGAGACGTTCACCGGCGTTGCCGGGGAGGGTGAAAATTTCGCTGTTGTGCCAGCGGATATTTTTGATTTTCAGCAGTTCCGGAGTCTCTTCTGCTGCCTGAGCCGGAGTTTTGTAGAAGATGAATCTGCCGTTGCGGCGGATAAATTTGCTTGCCTCCCGGTAAATTTTCGGAGTCGGAGCCACCGCCCGTGCAGTGACGATGTCAAAGCGGTTCTGAAACTCCTTGCGGCAATTCAATTCAACCGATCTGCCGCAAATTGCCTGTAAATTGGTCAATCCCAGTAATTTTGCCGCCTCCCGGACAAAGTTGATCTTCTTGCCGATGGAATCTATTGCGGTAATTTGCAGCTGCGGGAATGCCAGTGCCAGGATCAGCGAAGGGAAACCTGCTCCGCAACCGATGTCGGCGATTTCAAACTTTCCGGTGATCAGCTCCGGAAAAAAGCGGGCGATGATCAATGAATCAGCAGCGTGTTTCAAGTAAAAATCGCTTTCCGAGGTGAGCCGGGTCAGATTTACATGCTCATTGCATTGACAAAGATAGTTGCGTAAAACTTCGCATTTTCTGGAAAAATCTGCACAGTTTTCTACTCCGCAGGAACCGGCAAAGTCGGGAAAATCAAAATCCATAAGATTATTTTCCATTGCCGTTAATTCCGGAATCGGTTTCAAAGGGAACAGCTCCGGCATCTTTACGCATTTGTTCGCCGATGGCGGTTTTTTCTGCCATTTCGGTCATGAAACGGAGATTTTCCGCTTCTCTGGCGGCGTCTTCGGCTTTGGCTTTTTCTGCGGCGGCAGTTGCGGCTTCCAAACTGTCACGGGTGTGTCGGCGTTCAAAGTCGGCACGTTTGTTCTCCCGGACTTTGTATGCATCCAGATAGGCTTGCAGCTGAGGCGTGATATTCTGTGATAATCCGGTTTCCACCGCACTGCGGGCACTGCTCATGGCAGAGAAACTCCGGGCTTTATTCATGGAAAGCAGGAGCGTTTTGGCATTGCGGAGCTGTCTGAGTTTGGAACGGGCATTTTCCAGCGTGTTATTGCCCGGATAATGTTTCAAAGTATCTTCAATGATCTTCAGAGCTTCCTGGATTTTGCCTTGATTTATAAGATGTTGCGCTTTAACGATAGCCTCGTTGCTCTCCTGCAGATGTATCAGGGTGCGGACATTATTCTGGGAACGGTCAAAGGCATGAATATTGTGACCCTGCCGTACAGCGGCATCGGAATTTCCCTCTTCCATACTTTTAAAAAAACGGATGACCAACCCGACCCTTTCCACCGGTGGACGGGTTGAGTTTTTGCGTTCACATCCGCATAAAAAGCAGAGTATTGACAGTAAAACAGTAAGTGTAACGATCTTCATATACTATAAAATACCACCCATTTGTGTATTTTGCAAATTTTCTGCCAAATTTTTTTCATTTACAGCTACCTGAACGATCTTTCCGGTCGGGAAATCATCTGCCGGAGCTGTTACCGCCAGATAGTTGTCACTCCAGCCGTGGAGTGTGCCGTTATGGTTCTGTTCAAAAATCACCGGCAGATTTCTGCCGATCTGGGATGCGGCAAATTTTGCAGTCAGCTCTTTTGCAGCGGCAAGGAGCTGATGCATCCTTTCTTTGACTTTTCCCGCAGGGATCTGACCGGACATTTTTGCCGCCGGTGTCCCGGGGCGGATGGAGTAGGCAAAGGCGTGGATATTGGCAAATTCAAGTTCCTTTATCACCTCCATCATCCGGGAAAAGTCTTCCTCCGTTTCTCCCGGAAATCCCACAATAAAATCACTGCCGATATGGATATCCGGCACGGTACGCCGGATTTTTTTTACCAGTCCGGTAAATTCTCCGGCAGTGTAGTTGCGGTTCATCGCTTTGAGAACAGGATCACTGCCGTGCTGCATGGATAAGTGGAGAAAACGGCAGAGTTTATTTGCCGGATCAGCCATCAGCTCAGGAATGGCGAAGTTATCCGGGTGGGGTTCAGTGGAACTCAACCGAATGCGGAAATCTCCCGGAATCGCGGCAACTTCCCGGATCAAATCCGCCAGATCTTTGCCGTCATCAAAGTAGTTGCAGGTGTTTACCCCGGTCAGGACGATTTCCGGAATGCCTGAATCAATGGCGTTGCGGCAATCGGCAATGCACTCCGCAAAGTTCCGGGAACGGGATGCCCCCCGGACATAGGGGACGATGCAGTAGGTGCAGAAGTTGTCGCACCCCTCCTGTATCTTGATAAATGCCCGGGTGCGGAAGGGGAAGATGGAAAAACTTTTTTCCAGAAAGTTTCCATCCCCGATTGAGCGGCTTTTTCTGCCTGCCGGAGTGCCGGGGAAAAGTTTTTTATCTGGATTGGTAAGCACCTGATCGGCTCCGGATTCCAGAAATTTTTCCGGCGACAATTCACTTGCACAACCGGTAACGATGATTTGCGCCTGCGGATGTTCCCGGCGCAGTTTGCGTATCTGCTGACGGCTTTTTCTTTCTGCTTCCGCAGTTATGGCACAACTGTTGAGTACGATCAGCTCCGGTTCTGCGGCAAACCCCTCCTGCAGCTCATACCCGGCATGTTGCAGCCGGGCAGAGAGCAGTGCGGTGTCGGCATGGTTGAGCCGGCAGCCGAGAGTAAGGATAACAGCTTTTCCTGCCATGGATCAACCGCGTTTTTTGCGCCAATCCAATGCGCCGGTGGGGCAGGCATTGATGCACTCGCCGCATTCACGGCAGCTTTCCGGCAGACCTTGATCGAATGCGGTTCCGATGCAGCTGGCAAATCCCCGTTTCTGAAGAGAAAGCAGTGATTTATTGACCACCTCTTTACAGATTTTGACACAGACACCGCATTTGATGCACTTGCCGCGATCCTGAATTATTTCCGGATGACGGACATCGTAACTTGCCTTCTGGCGCACCCCGGCATAAGCATCGACTTTACAGCCGGCTTCTCCGGCAAACTGACGGAGCTTGCAATCTGCTTTATCCGAACAGCTGCATTCGATACACCGTTTGGCTTCTGCGGCAAGCTGTTCCGCAGTCATGGTGGCGCAAACCTCTTTGAAGGTGGTTTTGCGCTCTTCCAGAGGGATGAATGAGAGCTTTTCTCTGGGGTAATCAGCCAGATCGTTCCGCAGAACTACCAACTCATCCCGGGTAAGATCCTGCCATTTGCCGCGGGAGACGTTGATGGGATTTTCTTCCGGCATGGGAATATCCAGCAGATCACGGCAAACGGCAAGAGCGGCACGTCTGCCGGTTGCCAGTGCTTCGACCACAGTTGCGGCTCCGGAAACGCAGTCCCCGGCACCGTAAAGACCTTTTTCCACGGTAACACCATCTTCACCGACTGCCACAGAACCGTAACGGTCAACCGGAATGCCTTCAACGGCACAGCTCTTCTGACCGATGGCGGCGATCACGGTATCCGCTTCGATCTCAAAGTCACTTCCAGCTTCCGGAACCGGTTTTCTTCTGCCGGAGGCATCGGGTTCGCCGAGGGTCATTTTCTGACAGGTGAGAATCAGTTTGCTGCCACGTTTTTCCAATTTGACCGGAGCTGTGAGGAACTGGAAGTTGACTCCCTCCTCCTTCGCTTCGCGGATCTCAATTTTTTCAGCGGGCATTTCCGCTTCGGTACGGCGGTAGATGCAAGTGACATCCGGCGAACCGAGACGCACACTGGTGCGCAGACAATCCATTGCCGTGTTGCCGCCGCCGACTACGAGAACTTTGCCCGGATTCGCTCCGGAACAACCGTTCTCCACCACTTCCCGCAAAAATCCGATACCGGGCAGGGCAAGATCTTCGCCTTCACAGCGCATGCCGGAAGCCTTCCAGCAGCCGATGGCGACGATCACTGCATCGTAAGCGGCTCTCAACTCCGCCAGCTGAAGGTTTTCCCCCAGCGTTTTCCCGAAAGAAAACTCAATACCCATTTTGCAGAAGTGGGCAATTTCTTTATCCAGTATCGCTTTGGGCAGACGGTACTCCGGAATGCCGTAGCGGGTCATGCCTCCGGCGGCGGGCATTTGGTCAAAAATTACAGAGGCAATTCCCTGCAGACGGAGATAGTATGCTGCGGATAATCCGGCTGGTCCTGCACCGATGACGGCGACCTTTTTTCCGGTCAATTCCGGCAGTTCTTCCATGTATGAATCATAGCAGCGGTCTGCCGCCAGACGTTTGAATTCATTGATCGCCACCGCTTCGCCGTCAACATTTCTGCGGCACTGTTTTTCGCAGAAACGGGGACACACTCTGCCGACGGTCATCGGCATGGGAATGCGTTCTTTGATGATCTTCAACGCCTTTTCAAATTCTCCGTTTCCGGCGGCGCGGACATACTCTTCCACAGCGGCGTGTGCCGGGCAGGCAAGGGTACAGGGCGCTTCACAATCGCCGTTGTGTTCGCTCAAAAGCAGATTGAGGGCGGTGCGGCGCATTTCCAGAACCTCCGGAGTTGTCACTTCGATCTCCTGCCCGGGGGCGGGCATTGCGGAGCATGAGGGGAGGAATTTGCCGGTTTTTTTATCCTTGACCACGCAGACGAAACAGCTGGTGGTTTTGGAGATGCGTTTTTCGCCGCAAAGTCCGGGGATATTGATCCCGTTGGCGCGGGCGACATCCATTACAGTCTGACCGTTTTCAGCGGTAACTGCACGGCCGTCGAGAAAAAATTCGATACTCATTTGTTTTATTCTCCTTTCGCCGCACGGTTGATCGCCTTTTTGGGGCAGCAATCCAGACAGCTGTTGCAGCGGGTGCAGAGCGCCGGGTCAATGACAAAGTCGCTGCTGATGGCATTTACCGGACAGGTTTTGATACAGAGCTTGCATTTGACACATTTGCTTTTATCCAGAACCACATCGGTAAGTGCATTGCACTGCAGGGCACGGCACTTGTGTTCATTGACATGCTCCAGATACTCATCCCGGTAAAATCTCAAAGTGGCAAGCACCGGATTGGGGGCAGTCTGTCCCAAGCCGCAAAGTGAACCGGCTTTGATCTTTTTGCCCAGATCTTCCAGCAGTTCCAGATCGGCTTCACAGCCTTTGCCGGCAACGATTTTTTCCAAAATTTCATACATGCGGGTGGTTCCCACCCGGCAGAAGGTGCATTTGCCGCAGCTCTCCCGGTGGGTGAAATCGAGGAAGTATCTGGCGGTTTCCACCATACAGCGGTCTTTGGCGATGACGATCAAACCCCCGGAACCCATGATCGCTCCGAGGGATGCCAACGAGTCGTAATCGACCGGAGTATTAAAAAGTTCCACGGGAATACATCCGCCGGAAGGTCCGCCGGTCTGCACCGCTTTGACATGTTCCGGATCAGCTCCGCCGATTTCAAAAACGATTTCGTTGAGGGTGGTTCCCATGGGGACTTCCACCAATCCGGGGAATTTCAAATCTCCGGCGAGGGCGAAAAGTTTAGTTCCTCTGCCGCCTTCTGAACCGGTTTTGGCAAAGTTTTCTCCGCCTTCTCTGAGAATGACCGGGATATTGCCGAAGGTTTCCACGTTGTTGATCATGGTCGGCTTATCCTGATACCCCCGGTCGGTGGGGAAGGGGGGACGGAAACGGGGCATGCCGCGCTGACCTTCCAGTGAAGCGATCAGAGCGGTTTCTTCGCCGCAGACAAAAGCCCCGGCACCCTCTTTGATGGTGATTTCCACACTGCGGTCACCGAAAATATTGAGCTTGTGTTCATTGATCTGGGCAATGGCGATTTTCAGATGCTTGATCGCCAGAGGATACTCCGCGCGGCAGTAGATGACCAGACGGCTTGCGCCGGTGGCATAAGCGGCAATGAGCATACCTTCAAGTACCTGATGGGGGACACTTTCCATCAGCGATCTATCCATAAATGCTCCCGGGTCGCCTTCATCGGCATTGCAGATGACAGTTTTATCGAATCCGGGTTTGGCGGCGAGGAAACTCCATTTGGTTCCAGTGGGGAAACCACCGCCGCCACGGCCGCGCAGACCGGAAATTTTTACCTCATTGATCACCTCTTCCGGTTTCATGGAAAGGGCTTTTTTCAAACCTTCGTAACCGCCGTGAGCGAGATAATCTTCCAATTCAGTCGGCACGATCTTTCCTGCCAGAGCAAGGACTTTGAGCAGTTCTTTGGAACTTCTTGCTTCCGGGATCTCAATTCTGCCTTTTTCGCCGAGGGCGAGGATATTGGCAATGGAGTTCTCATCGGCTTTGACATTGCCGTAGAGGATGGATGAACCATCTTCCAGACACGCCTCAACGATGGGTTCTGCGTAACAGTGCCCGATACAGCCGACTTTGTCGATGGGGAGAGTTGTGGCGTTTTTCAACACATCCAGCACTGCTTCTCCGCCGGCGGCGATACCGCAGCTTGCCAGACCGATTTTCAATTTGGTGATCTTGCTCATTTTGCGGCATACTCCTTGAGGATCTTCATCATGGTTTTTCGGTCGAGTTTACCGTGGACTTTGCCGTTGACGCTCATTACCGGAGCAAGACTGCAGCATCCCAGACAGGCGACTGTTTCCAGAGAAAATACGCCGTCAGGCGCAGTTTCGCCGGGTTTGAGGTCAAGCTCCTGACGGAGCCATTCATGAATCAGGGGAGCGCCTTTGAGGTGGCAGGCAGTTCCATCACAGACCGAAATCTGGAACTTGCCCGGTTTTACTCTTTTGAATTGGGCGTAGAAAGATACAACTCCTTCAACGTCAGCTTCCGGCCGTTTGAAATATTCGGCGGCGGCGCGGATACCATCCCCGGAAATATATCCTTCGGCGGCCTGCAGCAGCTGCAGACCCTTGATCAGATTTCCGGGATCCGGTTCGATTGATTTGAGAAAATCAAACTCCTGTTTCATGTGAAATATCCTCGAAATTTATTTTGGCGGCGGCAGTACTTATTCTGATAAGCACCACGGCTGCCTGTTTCTGAAAAATTTACTCACGCATAAAATACATCACGTTTCGCTAATTGTCAAGCTTTGAAAGGTATCTTTCCAAAGCCTGAGGAAATGGAGACAATACTCTTTCGATAACTCCCCGGCAAAATGAGATGCACATACCGTAATTAGTTACCGGAACTCCGGCGGCAGCGGCTTTGTGCAGACGGTTGAGCATAGCCTTGCGGTTGAGCATACATCCTCCGCAGTGGACGACCAGATCAAAGGCCGCCGGATCTTCGGGGAAATCAGCTCCGGCAGAGAAGGTGAATTCCAGTTTTCCGCCGCATCTATTTTCCAGCAGGGCGGGGATCTGTTTTTTCCCAATGTCATTGTCGGCTGCGTGATGGGTACATGCTTCGGCGATCAAAACCCGGCTGCCGGGGCGCAAACCGGCGATAGCGGCACAGCCTTCGGCGAAGAATTCCACATCTCCTTTCATTCTGGACATGAGAACCGAAAAGGTGGTCAGGGGAATTTCCGCCGGAGTGGTTTCGATCATCCGGTGAACGACCTGAGAGTCGCAGACTGCCAGAGAGGGTTTTACATTGAGTTTGCTGTAAATTTCCGGGAAGGAATTTTCTTTGGCGACCACCACGGCGGCGTTGCCGTCAAGGGCATCGCGGATCGCCATAACTTCCGGCATGATCAGGCGTCCTTTGGGGGCCTGGGAGTCGATGGGGGTCATCAGCACGACCAGTGCGTCATCGGGGAGCAGGTCTCTGAGAAAGACACTTTCGATACGGGATTCCGGAAGTAATTCAAGGAGAGCGGAAGTGAATTTGCCGAGAAACTCATCCCGGCACTCCGGATTTGCGGCATTTACCTGCAGCGGAGCCGTTCCTGTACTTTCTTTTACGGCATCGGCAAAATCATCATCTGCCTTATGCTGATGGAAATTGATCACCGGGAGAATGGGGGTTTTGCGTTCCTGCGCCATTTTGAGAACCGTTTTTTCCGCCTCATCCCAACAGCCGGGAGAGAGAACCAGTATCACGGCATCGGCGCGGTCAATGGCGGAAGAGGTTTTCTGAAAGCGGCTTGCTCCGAGGATTGAGTCATCATCCACCCCGGCGGTATCCAGCAGCACTGCCGCACCGAGGGGGCGCAACTCCATGACTTTTTCCACCACGTCGGTGGTCGTGCCTCTTTCCGGAGAGGTGATTGCACTGGTCTGACCGGAAATAAGATTGAGCAAAGTGGATTTTCCGGCATTTATTCTGCCGCAAATCGCCAACTGCAGCCGCAGTGATTTCGGAGTTTTTTCCATAAGAGTATCCTGTCTGTAAGAGTCATTTACTTATAATATACCACCTCCGGTATCTTCTTAAAAGCACTTTTTCCTGAAAAAAGTTGAAAAAAATGTGATTTTCTCATCGTAAGCGGATGCAAAAAGATTTTTCCGTGCTATATTTTGAAGTGTGTCTTTATTTTTTTTCTGACAAATTTATAAAAATCGAAGGAGATCAAATTATGTCCGGTTGTTTTGAAAGAGCCAAAGAGTGTTACGCCGCATTGGGCGTTGATGTGGAAAAAGCCATTGCCCGTTTGAATGAGATCCCCGTCAGTCTGCATTGCTGGCAGGGTGATGATGTCGCCGGATTTGAAAATTCCGGGACTCTTGACGGCGGTCTGGCTGTTACCGGCAACTATCCCGGCAGAGCGCGCAACGCCGAAGAGCTGCGCGGCGACATCGCTCAGGTATTGAAACTCGTTCCCGGTAAAAAACGGCTGAATCTCCACGCCATCTACGCGGAAACTGCCGGTAAAAAAGTTGAACGCAATGAATTGGAAACTGCCCACTTCGCCAACTGGCTGGCATTTGCCAAAGAGCAGAATATCGGTTTGGACTTCAACCCCACCTGCTTTGCTCATCCGCTGGCGGTCAATGGCACTTTGACCAGTGCCGATGAAGGGATCCGCAAATTCTGGATCGAACACGCCATTGCCTGCCGCCGTATCGCCGCTGATTTCGGTAAAGAATTGAATAACACCTGCGTTACCAATATCTGGATTCCCGATGGTTCCAAAGACACTCCCTATGACCGTCTGGCTCCGCGCAAACGGCTGATGGATTCTCTGGATGCCATTCTGGCGGAAAAAATCGATCCGAAATACAATCTGGATGCGGTGGAGTGCAAACTTTTCGGTATCGGTGCAGAGAGTTGTACCTATGGTTCCCATGAGTTTTACATGGGTTATGCGGTCAGCCGCAACATTCTGCTCTGTCTGGATGCCGGTCACTTCCACCCAACCGAAGTCATTTCCGACAAGATCTCCAGTTCTCTGCTCTATTTGAATGACATTCTGCTGCATGTTTCCCGTGGAGTCCGCTGGGATAGTGACCATGTGGTCTGCTGGGATGGCGAATTGCAGGCTATCGCTTCGGAAATCGTCCGTCACGGCTTTGAGAAACGTGTTCACATCGGTTTGGACTACTTCGATGCCTCCATCAACCGTCTGGCGGCGTGGAGCATCGGTGCGCGCAACATGTACAAAGCCTTGCTCTTTGCGCTGCTTGAACCGGCTGAATTGCTCAGCAAGGCGGAAAAATCCGGTGATCTTGCCACCCGTCTGATGCTCCTCGAAGAGGTCAAGAGTATGCCTTTCGGCGCCGTCTGGAAAGAGTATTGTGACCGCAGCGGTGTCCCCTGCGGCATGGCGGTGATGGATGAAATCAAAAAATATGAAGCGGCTGTCTTGAGCAAACGCGGTTGAGTTGAGAGAGCGGAATTTTATGGATATGCAGAAAAACATCCGGGAAATCCTCATCGAATTGGGTGAGGATCCGGAACGCGAAGGGTTGATCAAAACTCCCGAACGGGTCGATCGCAGTTTGCGTTTTCTGACCCGCGGTTATCATCAGAAACTTGAAGAGGTGGTCAATGGTGCGCTCTTTGAGGCGGAATCTGATGATATGGTCATTGTCCGGGATATTGAATTTTTCAGTATGTGTGAGCATCACATGCTGCCCTTTTTCGGCAAGTGTCATGTCGGTTACATTCCCCAGGGTAAGATCATCGGTGTGAGCAAAATTGCCCGCATCGTGGATATGTTTGCCCGCCGACTTCAGGTGCAGGAGCGTTTGACCAAAGAGATCGCTCATGCGCTGCAGGATATTCTCGGTGCGGAAGGGGTCGGTGTGGTGATGGATGCCCGGCATTTGTGTATGCAGATGCGGGGAGTGGAAAAACAGAACTCCGTAATGACCACCAGTTCCATGCTGGGCAGTTTCCGCCGTGAACTTGCCACGCGCAACGAATTTACCCGGTTGATCAGATGAGAGCGCTGATACAGAGGGTAAATGAGGCATCGGTGACGGCGGATGGAGAATTTTCCGGCAGGATCGGCAGAGGGTTGCTGGTTTTGCTGGGCGTTGCTCCGGAAGATGACGGTGAAATCGCCGCTTTTCTGGCTGAAAGATGCGTTACCCTGCGGATTTTTGAAGATGAAGCGGGAAAAATGAACCGCTCACTTCTGGATGTAAAAGGCAGTATGCTGGTGGTTTCCCAGTTTACTCTTTTTGCCGATACCACACAGGGGAGGCGGCCATACTTCGGCAATGCCGCTCCCCCGGCTCTGGCGGATGAGCTTTATGAGAAATTCAAACGTGATGCCGCCGGATTTGTTCCGGTAGAGTGCGGCAAATTCGGAGCCGATATGCAGGTTTCTCTCTGCAATGACGGCCCGGTTACGATCATGCTTGAAGCCAAACGGAATGCGGCGGGCAGGATCACTTTGATCTGAAGTGGCGATTTCAAAACTCCTGTTCAGTTGCCTCTGAAAAATTTTATCAATTCCCGGGAAGAACTCGGCAGGACTTTTTCCTGCTTCATTTCCGGGTTATTGAGCAATTCAATGGTATAAGCGGTCGATTGTTTGTGCAGGTTATGCAGCTCTTTTTCCTGCAAATAAGGAACCGTTGACCGCAGAAGCGGGGTCAAACATGCTGCGACCGCGAATATGATCATCAGCTGCCGGAGTTTTTGGTCGGTCACTTCCATAAGGGTGATGGCAAAAATTCCGATCAATGCCGTTCCCAGAACCTGAAAATAGTTTCCCAGTGGCAGAGCCATTATCATTGGATGTCTGGCGATCATCATACCGGAACAAAATACTGAAACGATAAAAATTCCGGCGAAAGCAAGGGGAAGAACTATTTTTTCCGGATTTTGATCGGCGAGGCGTTTGGTTATCCATCCCAGTGACAAAGTTACAAAAATCCCGAATATCAGGGCGCTCAAACTGGAGGTCGGCAGGAAAAAGCCGCCGTAATTTTGCAAAACAAATTTCAATCCTTCGGCAAATGATTCTGACGGCGTTTGAAAGGTCTGAAAATTGAATGAGATATGGTAATTATTCAGAGCCATGACGATTTTTGGTGCGATTACAAAATTGTAGATCAGTGATAATATTGCCGAAGAGAGTGCGGCAAGGGAAAGTATTATCAATGGTTTTTTCAGCATCGTGCAATTTAAGTTTGCCTGAGAAAATCTTTTGAGAGATAAAATCATCAGCAGAAAGGCTCCGCCGGCGGCGCATACTGCGGCGATGAAAAAGCCTATCCGGTCAAATCCGGGCAGGAGATGCAGAAATATGATTCCGGGCAGAAGGGAGAATATGGAACGGTATTTTTCCGGAGTTTTCAATATCCCGGCAAGGGTGAAAAATACCCCGACCAGCAGAAATGATACTGCCGGTTTGGAGGAACGGAAAAAGCCGGTATTGCCCAAAAATGCACAAACATACATCAATGGAGGCAGTAAAAGTATTCCCCAATGAGCTTCCGGATAGAGCTTTTTCAACTCTTTGTGGATCAATGCCGCCGAGGCGAGCAGCAGTAAAATCGCACTCAGGGAGAAAAAGTGGGCATGATGAGCCTTGACACAATGAAAAATGAATTTGGCATCCGCATAGTCCAGAATGTAACTCAACTCCCGCGCCTGAAAATTTGCCCAGTCGGTACGCAATGGGTCAAAAATCAGCTTTATTACCGGTGCATCGGAATTGTAGTGCATGATAAAGCAATTCGATTCCGGATGAGTGGAGGGGGACGGTGCCGCAAAAATACGGCAGAAAAGCGGTATGGCACAGAGGAATACCGCAAAGAGCGTGGAGTGCAAAAGTTTACTGTAACTCATCTGATACTCCCGTATTTTTGCCATAATTCAGCTTCTTCCTTCAGTCCAAGTTTGTGCAGATGCTCCTGGAGCATTGCCGGAGCATTCGGATTATTGCTGCACACTTCCTCTTCCAGCAGGTCAAGCACCAGAAACATATTCCGGTAGTAGTAGTTCGGGGCAGATTTCGGGGTTTCCGGCGGATAGAGCTGGATCACGCCGACAGTGATCAATGACAAAAGTATCACCAGAGCTAAGGTAAAAGTTTTTTTATCTGCAATCATATATATTTTTCCCGCAAAGAACTTCTGTAAATATACATGAGAATTCTCTGAAATGCAAATAAATATGCAAAAAACGCAAGTCACCAGCCGAAAATGGCAAGTTCTCCCGGGGTAAGTTCCCGGACTTTGCCGCACTCCAAATTCTCATCCAGCAGTAAATCTCCGATGGCGACCCGCTTGAGGAAAAGTACATTTTTGCCTGTTTTTTCACACATCCGTTTGACCTGATGAAATTTTCCTTCGGCGATTTCCACATATACTTTTTTCGGATCATCGGAATCGATCTCCAAACGGGCGGCTTTGGCGGTGAACTCTTTGAACACCATGCCGGAGGCAAAAGCACTTATGTCCTCCCGGGTTGCCGGAGCATCCAATTCCGCATAGTAACGCTTGTAAAGATTTTTCCGGGGTGACATCAACTCGTGATCGAATTGTCCGTCGTTGGTCAAAAGCAGCAATCCTTCGGTATCTTTATCCAGTCTGCCGACGGGGAAGGGGGCAAAATGCCTGAATTCCTCCGGCAGCAGATCAACTACCACCGGGTCGCGTTTATCTTCAGTGGCACTCAGATAACCCTGCGGTTTATTCATCATGAGATAGATGAATTTCCGGTAGCGGATGGGGGCGTTGTTGACACATACGGTATCTTTTTCTTCATCGATCTTCATATCCGTGCTTTTGGCAACGGCGCCATTGACAGTGACTGCACTGCGTTTAACCAGACCCCGCACATCCTTGCGGCTGTATGCCGTGGCATCTGAAAGATATTTATCCAATCGCATCATTTTATATCCTGATTATTGCAGCTCTATCCGATGGTGTAGGCAAGGATCACGGTCAGCAGAGCCATTATCACTGCCGGGAGCAGATTCATCATGATGATTTTGCCCTCTTTTCCAGCGGCATTGACGGTGGCGCAGGCGGCGATCACTCCGCTTATTCTTATCATGCTTCCCAAACCGCCGCCGATATTTTGCAGGGCAACGGTCAATTCCGGGGAGATATTCAGCATTTGCGCCGTGTCAAACTGCAATGGTGCAAAGAGAATATTGGATACCGTACAGGAACCGGCAAAAAATGTTCCGAAAATTCCGATAAACGGGGATATTACAAGGTATGCTTTTCCCATTACTGCCGCACAGCTCTGCGCCACACAATCCAGCATACCCGGCATCGCTGCCGGATTGTTCCCGGATGTAATCATGATCTGCACCACCGCCGTGCTTGCGGCAATGGCTATGGCGGAAACGGATATCTGCTTCAACGTTTCTTTTGCCGAGTTCACCGTCTCTTTCAGGGTGAATTTCCATCCCCATGCGCTGATAAGGGCAATCATAGTGATCGGTATCAAACCGGGATTATTCAAAATCTTCCACGAACTGCCGCTGCCCGGGAGCGACGGCAGGGGCGGCAGTGTGATCTGCACTTTGCCCAATATCTCCTGAAATTCCCATCCGGGCATCCGCAGAATAAGCAGTGATACTGCCATTGTCAAATAGGGTAAAAGCGCCTGAAAAGTGCCGATTTTCGGAATTTTTCCGGTCGTTTCGCTTTGAATGATCTCTTTTTCGCCGGGGAAATCCCAGACATATTCTGGCACGAGGAACTTCATTTTGATACAGAGCAATACCACCGGCAACCCCACGATCGCGCCGATCATTGAGGGCAGTTCCGCTCCGAGGGTCAGAGCCGCTATGCGCCACGGGATTATATACGCCGCCGCAGACAACAGTGCCAGGGGGATGATCTCCACGATGGAGCGCACTTTCCGCTCCTTGCCGTTGACCATGATCATAAAGGTTATTGCCAGCAACGGCAGAACCGCTCCGGATAATCCGGAAATCATCGTCAATTTATCCAATACCTGATAACTGAACTCCGCCTGCGGGATGCCCGCCTTTTCCAGCTGGCTTGAAATGGTCGATACTGAGGTCATTGCCGGTATCCCCACTGCTCCGAAGGGGACGGGCAATGTATTGCAGATCAGCGCCGTTGCCACTGCGGTCAATGCCGGAAATCCCAATCCGGCAAGCAATGGTGCGGCAAGTGCCGGAGCTGCTCCGAAGCCGGAAGCTCCTTCCACAAATCCGCTGAATAACCACGCTATAACGATTATTTGTATTCTCCGGTCATTGCTGATATTAGAAAATGTCCGCTTTATGCTCTGCAAAGCACCGCTTTTTTTCAGAATATTCAGCAGGAACACCGCTCCGGCGATGATGAGAATTATATCCAGCGATTTGAAAACTCCCCAAATCGCGGCATAAACTATCCGGAGCATATCCAGTTTCCACACCGCTGCCGCGGCGAAAACCGCCAACAGCAGCGCCGTAAGCATGGACTTGCCCGGTGAAACTTTGAATTTGCACATCAATATCAGTGCGGTAATAATCGGCAGTAAAGCCGGAATCAACAACAGCATATTTTTTACCTCTCTAAAATATACCCCGTTTTCCTCCGGAATTCAAGCGTAAAAAAGCCGTCAGTCGGTAAAAACTGACGGCTTGAAGTTTTCTGATGCGTCTGCTGAAAATCCCAACACGGTAATTTTTTCAAATTCTGCGTTATACTTTTCGCAGCCGCATCGAACTTGAGGATTTTATTTTTCAGCAGCCTCTTCTGCGGTCTCTTTTCTATCCAGAGCTTCCAGCTGAGCTTTGTCGGCAAGGGACATGTTTCCATCGACCGAACCGTTATCCAAATGGTTGATCACCCGGTTTTCCAGTGACCGGAAGAGGTCGATCAGGTCTTTGATACCGCCGTAACCGAACCAGAAGGTGGTGATGAAGGCAAATATACCCGGCACGATGATATTCACGATAAAGAAGTATTTGCTCCACCATTCAAGCGGCCACGGAGTGAGCGCATTCCAAATCAGCACCAGCAGGAATATTATACCGAAGCCGTAGACGAAACTGTAGAAGAAAAATCCCCAGGCAATGATTTTGTCGCCTCTGGTATACTCAGGAGTGATACCGAGCAGTTTGCGGAAGATGTTGCCGAAGGAGAGTTTTTCCGTATCTTTGTTCTCTCCGTCGAGGTTGTATTTGCCGCGATGGAGCATACGGTCAAGGTTGAATGGCTCTTTGCAGGTGCAGTAGGAGACCACAATATAGATGACCAGAGTAAGTACCATCGTCATGAAGTAGAACTCATAGGAGTTGATGGGACAGCGGAAAGGATTCATTTTCCAGTCGATGTAGGGGAGAGGGCCGGAAACGTTGGCAAGGAAATTGCCGATAGCCTCAGTCCATCCGAGTTTCTGAAGGAAGGGGTAAACACTGGATGCCCAGCAGCGGTCAATGAAAATCGTGACGCCGGAAATGACCACACCGGTGAGCAAACTTGCCCATGCCGCCGCCGTCGTTCCGATCCGGCTGTAAAGACCGAAGACCATCACCGGGCCGCAGCCGCCCATCCACATGATCAGTACAATGGTGTAGAAAAGTTTGACATAACTCAACTGCGCCATAAAACTTGAGGCGATGAAGAAGAATACTCCCACTCCGATGGAACTGAGGCGCAATGCCCGCACATGCTGTTCAAGGGTGAGCGGTTTTTTGCAAAGGGGAATGATCACGTCCTGTGTGAAGGTCAGTGATGCACTGAACATACTGGTGTCATCGGTGGAGACCATCGCCATGACCAGCATCAGGAAGAATAATCCGATCATACCGATGGGGAGCAATTCTCTCATTGCAGTAGCAAACTTCAACTGATGGAAGTAGGTGCGGTACTGCTGGAACTGGGAACTTCCCACCGCTTCACGATCGATCTTTGTCATCTTGGCGGTCGTTGAGTCACCTTCGATAAGGGCTTGCTTGATCGGTTCAAGGAATCGGGTGTCAAGGTTGTCATCGGTACTGAGCGGCTTGTCGACTCCGATGTTGTGAACGATAGGAGTCTGTTCCGCAACGACTTTATCCAGACGTTCTTTCATTTCCGGAGAAAGTTTCAGCATCGGTTCTTCATTGATCTTGGTTGCCAGTTTGGTACGGATAGTATGCGCTTTATCTGCAAAGTCTTTGTGGTTCAAAAGCGCGATCAGCATGATGGCAAAAAGCACATACATCATGGTATTCAAAGCTCCGCGCCATGAGCCGAGCAGGCCGCCCATTTTGGATTCATGGGGAGTTTTGGCAGCGGTGGAATATCCGGCGCCAAGCCAGCTTGCACGGTGGAGAATATTGACGAAAATCGGCAGGATAAGCAAACTGAACATGTTGAAGTCCTGCAGGTTGTCAATGTCAAAGGGGTTGATGAAACTTTCTTCGGGAACACGGTCTTTGAGTACCGGCACGATTTCACCGCTCCAGTCAAATTTGACCAGTACGAAGATAACGAATGTTGCCATAAGCGGGTAGATGAACATACCCTGCAAACTGTCGGTGATGATCAAGGTCAATGTACCGCCCATGCAGATAAGTGAAACGGCGATGAAAAGACAGATCGCCATGATCAGCATGAATACCGAAATTTTCAAGCCGAAAATATTGATATAACGGGGCAGATCAAGGTAGAAAATAAAGAATCTTGCCGCAATAGCCGGCATGATGGAGTTTGCCACAACTTCAGAGAGTGTACGCAGAGCTGAGGCAAAAATACGCAGATTTCTGCTGTAACGCATTTCCAGAAACTGTCCCAGACTCATTGCTTTGGTTTCCCGGAAACGGTAGGTACAGAAACCGCTCAGCCCCAGAAACACGCTCATCGGAGCGAGCATCTGCGCCCAGAAGTTCATGCCGAAGCCGGCTTTGTAGTTCACTTCAAGCATGGATACGATACCGAGAATACTCAAGGCATTGGCGATGTCGCCCACGTTGATCACATACCTGCCGCAGACGCGTCCGGCGGAAAGAAAGTCCGCCACACTGCGCACATACTTGCGCGAGTACAATCCCATACAGTAGACAAATGTCACCGGGATTATTACGATTAACCAGTCGATCCAACTCATTTTTCTTTTTTTACACTCCCCTTTTTGGTTTGGAAATAAAATGTTTCAGAGCTAAAGATACAAAAAGCCCCACTCATGCACTTAACGCTTTTTTAAGTTGTTTTATTTTCAAAAAATTAAAAAATTCTCATTTTTTTGAAGCTGGAGGTTTTATCGCTGATTTTTCCAGAAATCATAGATCATTTTCTGACTTCTTTCGCCGTTTTTACCTCCCGGGCGGGTGTAATTGCCGGTGGAAAGCAGCCGCCGCTGTTTGGCAGAGTCTTTCAAATGAAGCTCCAGCATGGCTGTTATCTGTTTTTTCAACTTGACATCAGTAACCGGGAACATCACCTCTATCCGGCGGTCAAGATTCCGCGGCATCCAGTCCGCACTGGAACAGAATAATTGTTCACCGCTGCCGAAGTAATAGATCCTTGAGTGTTCCAGAAAGCGGTCGATTATACTGATTATCCGGAGATTTTTCCGCTCTTTTCGCGGTCTGAGGCAGCATATCCCTCTGACGATCAGATCGATTTTTACTCCCGCATCAGCGGCACGGTGGATCAGATTTATCAACTCCGGGTCGGAAAAACTGTTCATTTTGGCAATGATCCTGCCTTTTTTGCCCCGGGTGATCTCATTTTCGATCAGTGAGACCAGCTTTTTCCGCAAGTCAAAGGGGGCAGTATTGATGGCGCGCCACTTATCCGGCGGGTCACCGCTGCCGCTCAATAAATTAAAAAGCGCAGCCGCATCATCGGCAAGAGCATTGTCGCAGCTGAGTAAACTCAAATCGGTGTAAAGTGTGGCAGTCCGGTCATTGTAGTTCCCGGTGCCGAAGTGAACATAACGGCGGAGTTTTCCCCGCTCTTTACGGACGATCAACAAGGTTTTGCAATGCACCTTCAATCCCGGTACTCCGTAAACCACATGCGCTCCGGATAGATCGAGCAGCTCCGCCCAGGCAATATTGTTGCTCTCATCAAAACGCGCTTTCAACTCCACCAGCACCGTGACCTGTTTGCCGTTTTCAGCCGCCCTGCGGAGCGCTTTAACTACCGGAGAATTGCCGCTTACCCGGTATAGTGTCTGTTTGATCGCCAGTACATCCGGATCATTTGCCGCTTCTTTCAGCAGATCTACAATGGGGTCAAAGGTGTGGTACGGGTGGGCAAGCAGGATATTTTTCTCCCGGGTGATGGTGGTGAAAATGGACTCCTGACCGGAAAATACCGCCGGAGTGACCGGCTGCCACGCTTCTTCCATCAAATCCGGGCGGTTGACCAGTGAGGCAAAGGCGGTAAACTGTTTGAGACAGAGCGCTCCCGGATGAGTAAAACAGAAATCATCTTCCAAATCCAGCGATGAGCTGAGGTACTTTTGCAGGGATTTATCACTTATGGCGGATGAGAACTCCAATCTGACCGGGGATCGGCGGCTGCGCTGACGCAACTTATCCTGCAATTCATGAAGAAGGTCTTCGGCGGCTTCGCCGTCATTGTCTATGGAGTAATCCATATCGCGGGTGATGCGGAAAACCTGACAGGCTGTGACTCTGCCTCCCGGAAAGAGCAGGGGGATATTTTCTGCGATCAGATCTTCGATCAGTAAAAACTCCTGTTTATTGCCTGAGTCATCGGAAATGGGGATAAATCTGCTGAGCAATTCCGGTACTTCCACAAAAGCTGTGACACATTTGCCGCTTTTGGGGAAGTGGAGTTTCAGCGCTAATTCAATGGTTCCGGAGTTGAGCAGGGGAAAGGGATGAGATGGATCGACTGCCAGCGGGGTGAGTGCGGGGAGTATTTCCCGGGTGAAGAGTTTCCGCATCCGGATTTGCCCTTCCGCAGAAAGCTGGCTGAATTTTCGGATAAAAATCCCGTGCTCCTCCAATTCCGGCAAAATTTCCCCATAGAGCAGCTGGTACTGTTTTTTTGCCATGGCAGTGATTTTTTTCAGTGCCGCGCGCCATTGCCCGGCAGGAGTGTTTCCTGCCGGGTCGCAAGTTGTGACATGGGAACGGATGAGTTGACGCAAACCGGCAACTCTGACCATGAAAAACTCATCCATGTTACTGCTGAAAATAGCGATGAATTTCAATCTGTCCAGCAGTAAATTGGCATCTTTTGCCGCCTCTTCAAGCACTCTGCCGTTAAAGTCGAGCCATGAGAGTTCCCGGCTGATGAATTTTTCCGGCTCAAAATCCGAGATTTTTGAACCAGGATGCGGCATCCGGATTGTAGAACTCATAGTTTTTCGTGGCAAATTTTACGATTCCTCTGGCAGTATAGGCATCGACTCCGACCCGCAGAGTGACCCAGTCTTTTCTGCCGTCATTCAAACTTTCCGGCAAGAATGCTCCGGCGAAACGGTCATCGACCATCATCACCACCTCTTCGCCCCGGGAGGTACCGTGGAGCATCATCCACTGGGTCTTGCCCATGCGGTCAAGCTGGAACTCCAAGTCGTAGACATCGGGATTGCCGGGGCGGGGAATGGCGCGGGCTTTTCGGATGCGTTTGCTGCTGAAAAGCGCATTGGTATTGACGCAGACAGTTTCGCCGTTTCCGGTATCGACTTCCCGCTCAAGCATGGTGGCCCGGGGATATTTGACAACCTGGAAAATCCCGATGTTGAACCGGGTGTCGTAATCATCGCTGGAAGGGTCTTCTGAAGTGTAACTTTCACTGAGTGCCTCTTTGAAAATTTCGCATCCGCAGAAAAAGATCATTCCGCTCATCAAGACTGCCAAAAGGGCAAATTTTTGTAATTTCATCAATAAAATCTCCAAAAAAATGTAAATAATCTGTGTTATCTTCTTGCGAAGAGTTTGATATTCATGTATATTAACCCCAAAAGCAGAAAATTTCCAGTAAAAAGTGATAAAAAAATGAAAAAATATCTCGTAATTGGTGATCCGATTGGTCACAGCCGCTCTCCGGGGATGCAAAATGCCGCATTCGAGGCTTTGGGGATGGGGACTCCTTACGGAATCCGTCATGTGACTCCGGATGAGCTGCCGGAGTTCTTTGAATATGCCCGGAAAAACCTTCTGGGAGTCAACCTGACCGTGCCTCACAAGTTGCAGGCGGCGGAACTTGCCGATGAGTTGAGCAGCCGGGCGGGAATGTGCGGCAGTGTGAATACTTTGATCATTACCGATGGTAAAATTACCGGAGATTCCACCGACGGCAAAGGCTTGGAAGAGGCGTTGAAGTACTGTTTCGGCGATGAACTCGCCGGAAAAAGAGTTCTCTTTTGCGGAGCTGGCGGTGCGGCGCGCGCCACGGCGGTACATCTTGCCGGATGCGGGGTCGAGGATGTGAGTTTTATCAACCGCACCTTGAGCAAGGCGGAGGAGTTGACCGCCCTCTGCCGGAAATATTATCCGGCAGTTTCCGGCAGCTGTGCCGAACCGGCAGATGAGAAACTTTGCTGTGAACTTCTGGAAAATTGCGATTATCTGATCCAGGCAACTTCGGTCGGTCTGAAAAGTTCCGATCCGCTGCCCCTTCCGGAAAAGTATTTCCACCCCGGTATGAAAATGCGGATTTTCGATACCATTTATCACCCGACTGCCATTCAGTCTATGGCGGAAAAGCTCGGTTTCGCGATTGCCAACGGCAAAGAGATGCTTATCCGTCAGGGGGCCGAAAGTTTCAGATTGTGGACTGGGTTGACTCCGGATCTTGATGCCATGCGCCGGGGATTTGATGAAGGGAACAACTGAATATGGATTGGGAGTTGTTGTATCACGCCGGAAAAACTGACTGGTTCTCCCGCTGGGGACTGGTCTATCCGGGAGTTTGGATATTTGTTCTTTTCTGGGTCTTCGCTTTCGGAGCATGTATCGGCAGTTTTCTCAATGTCTGTATCTGGCGCATCCCCCGGGGCGAATCCCTTTCCAAAGCGGCAAGTCATTGTACAGTATGCGGTAATCCGATCAAATGGTTCGACAATATCCCCATCGTAAGTTATCTGGTCTTGCGGGGAAAATGCCGTCATTGCCGGACACCTTACTCCTGTTCTTATTTTGTCGTTGAATTGATCACCGGTCTGCTGACCGTGGCAGTGGTGGTGAAAACCGGATTGCTTCAGCAGAATCCGGCGGTGATCCCCGGATGGATTCTGCTGGTCTTTTTCGGAATAGCTTGCGCGGTAACGGATTTGAGGTTCCGGGTGGTTCCGGATAAGTTGACCTTTACCGGAATGATTTTTGCGTTGCTGGCGGCATCGGGGTGTCCTTCCGCATGGAGCAGGGAGGTATACTGGCAGGGGGCGCTTGCCGCGTTGATTTCCGGTGCGATCCCGCTGGCGGCGCTGGGGATCTTTGCTTTGGCCGGCAGATGGATCGCCAAACGGGAAGTTCTCGGTTTGGGGGATGTCAAATTCACCGCCATGTGTGCGATGATGATCGGTTTGCCGGGAACATTTTTTGCTCTGCTTGCCGGTTCGCTTGCCGGAACCCTGGGGGGATTGGCTGTCAAACGGAAACTCAATGCCCAACTGCCCTTTGTGCCTTTTATTTTCGGCGGAGCGCTGATCTGGATTTTTGCCGATCAATGGATACTTGATTTTTATCGTATGCTGATTATTCAAATCTAAATGTCAGGAGAAAATGCTATGTGTGAGAAAAAACATGCCCGACCGTCATGGGATCGCTACTTTATGGATATTGCCCATGTCGCAGCGAGCCGAAGCAACTGCAGCCGCCGTCAGGTGGCGGCGGTGGTGGTGCGGGATAAGCAGATCATTTCCACCGGATATAATGGCACTCCCCGGGGAATCAAAAACTGTTCCGAAGGCGGCTGTCCCCGGTGTAATTCGGATGTTCCAAGCGGAGAAGGATTGAGACAGTGCCTTTGCAGTCATGCTGAAGAAAATGCCATCGTGCAGGCTGCATATAACGGGATCCGGCTCAAGGGAGCGACTCTTTACACCACCTACAGCCCATGTTTGCTCTGTGCGAAAATGATCATCAATGCCGGAATTGTGGAAGTGGTTTACCATGAACATTATACTATTGATGATGTCTCTATGGCTCTTTTAAATGAGGCGGGAGTGAAGATCCGTGCCGTAGATGAGGATCTGCAGTGATGAAAAATCCGGAAAAATCTCTTTTGAGTTTGAGTGAGGCGGTGGCATGGAGAGAGGAGCTGCGCCAGCAGAACCGGAAACTGGTAGTTACCAACGGCTGTTTCGATCTGGTTCACCGCGGTCATGCATCCTATTTGATCGAAGCTGCGAAACTTGGTGATGAATTGCTGGTATTGATCAATTCCGATGCCTCGGTGCGGGCGATCAAAGGGGAGAGCCGTCCGGTGGTGTCTGAGGCAGACCGGGCGTATTTGCTGGCGGCGCTGGAATCGGTGAGCCGGGTGGTGATCTTCGATGATGCCCGTTGTGACCGGGAATTGGCAGCGCTTAAGCCGGATGTTTATGCAAAAGCCGGTGATTACACTTTGGAAACGCTGGTTGCCTCTGAACGCGAAGCATTGCAATCCTGCGGGGCAGAAATCGTATTTATGCCCTTTGTTCAGGGATTTTCCACCACCAATATAGTGGAAAAGATCGCTGCTTCACTCAAGTAACAATTTTTATTTCAAATTCAGCCAGTTCGCGGGGATAGCGGGGATGGTATCTGTATCCCTGCTGAGTCCGTGCTGTAAAAAAAGGACTGCCGTTTTTACAGCGGCAGTCCATCGCATTTGATCTTTTTTTGTCAACTTATCAGAAGTTGTCGGCAATGTAATCGATCGCGTTGCGGAAGAATTTAACTCCTTCACCCTCGGCAGGAAGTTCACCTTTGGTGGCTTTCACTTCCGTCCAATCCGGCGCATTGAAGGGGGAAAGGAAGGCTTCCGGGTGGGGCATCAAGCCGAAAACTCTGCCCGTGGGGTCACAGATTCCGGCAATGGAGTTGATCGAACCATTGGGATTGGCGGGGAAATCCACCGCATTTTCACCATTCTCATCCACATAACGCACCGCAACCAGATTGCGCGCTTCGATCTCAGCCAGCACCTTTGCATCTGCCACAAATTTTCCTTCTCCGTGGCGCAGCGGCAAACGAACCATGTCGATGCCTTTGGTGAAGACACAGGGCGAAGCCGGGTTCGCTTTGAGACGGCACCAGTCATCGCGGAAAACTCCTGAATCGTTGTGCGCCAGAGCCGCGGTCTGCACAAAGTAGTTGCCATCCAGCGCCGGAACCATGCCCAGACGGGTCAGGGTCTGGAAACCATTGCAGATACCGATGACCAGTTTGCCGTCATCAATGAATTTCTGCAACTGATCGCGCAAATTGAATTTTACCCGGTTGGCAAATACCGTTCCGCTGCCCAGGTGATCTCCAAAGGAAAATCCGCCGATAAAGGTGAGGAAATGGTACTTTTCCAGAGTTTCTTTGCCCGCAAGCAGGTCGTTCAAATGAACCAGCTCCGGGGTGCTTCCGGCAAGACGGCACGCGGCAGCGGTCTCTTTTTCACAGTTGAGACCGAAGCCGGTGATGACCAGAGTTTTGATGTCAGACTTTTTCATCTTTTCTCCAAGTAAGTTTTAGGTGTGATAATCTGCGTTGATTTTTACATACTCATAAGAAACGTCACTGGTCCAGACCCAGTATTCGCCGTCGCCTTCATGGAAATCACAGGTGATGGTGAACTCCCGCTGTTTGACCGTGGCAAGCAAATCCTCTTCCGGGGTGCCGGCATCGCCGCCGTTTCTGACCACCGGAATATCGCCGAAATAAACGTCGCACTTCTCATCGGAAAATTTTGCTCCCGAGTAACCGAGTGCCGCAACCACCCGTCCCCAGTTGGGGTCATTGCCGAACCATGCAGTTTTGCAGAGCAGGGAGTTGCCCACCGCCTCCGCCGCAAGTTTGGCATCTGCATCAGAACGGGCATTGATCACCCGGACTTCCACAAATTTGGTTGCTCCTTCGCCGTCAAGAACCATCCGCCTGGCAAGATTCTGCATCACCGCCAGCAGTGCTTCGGCAAAAGCCTCCTCTTCCGGTGACCCCGGAGCGATCTCCACCCCGGATTTCCCGTTGGCAAGAACCATTACCGTATCGTTGGTACTCATGTCTCCATCCACCGTAATGCGGTTGAATGAAGCATCGGCATTGGCGCTCAAAATTTTCATCAGCTGCGGCTTGCTGATCTTTGCATCCGTGGTAATAATGCAGATCATGGTTGCATGAGGAGCCGTCAAATGGGGATCGATCATGCCCGCACCTTTGGTCATGGCGCCGATGGACACGCTTTTTTCTCCCAGAGTTACTTTTACCGCCGCCGCTTTGGGAACGGTGTCGGTGGTCATGATCGCTTCTGCCGCCGTGTTTCCGCCATTAACGGAAAGGGCAGGGACAGCCAGCGATACCGCTTTTTCGATCAGAGACATATCCATCTGAACCCCGATCCTGCCGGTGGATGCCACCGCAACGGCATCGGGGGAGATATTCAGTGCATTTGCCGCGATTTCACAGCTTTTCTGCGCCGCCGCCATTCCCTGTTCACCGGTACAGGCGTTGGCGTTGCCGCTGTTGATGATGACTGCGCGCAGGAAATCGCTTTCCCACACCCGTTTGCGGCAGAGCCGCACCGGAGCTGCCGCAAAGGTACAGCTGGTGAAAACTCCGGCAAAATCAGCCGGGGTATCGCTTACGACCATGGCAAAATCCGGTGCGCCGGATCTTTTGAACCCCGCCGTTACTCCGCAGGCGCGGAATCCTGCCGGTGTCGTCGGCGAACCATTTTCAATAAATTCAAAACTCATCAATAGCCCCTCCAAATGTGGCTTTGACATTGATTGCAATTCCGCCGCGGGGACGGAATTTTCCGATAACTTCAGCTTTTCGCGGTGCGCAGGTTTTCACAATGGCATCAAGCAGGGAGTTTACTGATTCCTCATGAAAAATATTGGCATTGCGGAAGCTGTAAAGGTACAATTTCAAAGATTTGCTCTCAATACAGAGCTTATCCGGAATATAACGGACGGTGATGTGTCCGAAATCCGGCTGACCGGTCACCGGACACAGTGAGGTGTATTCCGGGCAATCGAACTCAATGACGTAATCCCGGTCGGCATAAAGATTGTCGAAACATTCAAGTTTTGCTTCATCCGGATGCTTCGGATAATTTCTTTCCGAGGCGGAAAGCAAAGTCAGTTTCCCGAATCTTGCGCTCTCTTTCTTTTCCATGGCAATTTATCTCCCAAAAAAACAACAATATATTCGCAAAAGATAATATAGCACCCTTTTGGAACTCTTGCAAGGTTGAAAAAAGCATCAAATTGGAGTATATTATAATATTTGAGAGAAATTCAACCAAAAAACGGTCATAACAATGGAAGGCTGACATGGAGCAGATAATTGACGGCGGGGACAGTTCCCGCCCTCCGTCTTGCACGGAGCAGGTGGCGTTTTCGATATTCAAGTATTTCCCTTACGGCGGATTGCAGCTGGATATGATGCGCATGGCGCATGAGTTCCTTTCCCGGCATATCCGGGTGGTGATCTACTGCATGGGATATGACATCGATGAAGTTCCCGAAGGAGTGGAGTTCCGGGTTTTGCCCGCGCGGGGGTGGAGCAACCACCGCAAGGCACGGAGTTTTGAAAAACTTCTGGCAAAAGAGCTGAAAAAAGATAAATTTATCGCTCATGTGGCATTCAACAGGCTGGTTCCGGCGGATTGGTATTTCGCGGCAGATATGCCCTTTGTCGAAAGTGCCAAACGCTCGATTTTTCAAAAAATGCTGCCCCGTTACCGGACTTTTGCCAAAATGGAAAAGTCGGTTTTCTCCCCGGAAAGCAAAACGAAAATCTTTTGCATAACCCAAGCCCAGCAAAAGGATTTTCAGCGTCTTTACAATACTCCGTCTGAGCGGATATACCAGTTGCCGCCGGGAATCAATGAGCGCTTTGCTTCGGCATTGACTTTCAGGGAAAAACGGGAGGAACTGCGTCATGAACTCGGGGTTTCAGATGATCAGATATTGTTGATCCAGGTCAGTTCCGCCTTCCGGACAAAAGGTGTTGACCGCTCTATTGCAGCTTTGGCGTTTCTGCCGGAAAGCATCCGCAAAAAGACCCGTCTGCTGGTTGTCGGCAGAGGCGATCCCAAGGCATATATGAAATTTGCCGCCCGTTGCGGTGTGGCAGAACAGGTGATCTTTACCGGCGGTCGCAACGATGTGGCAGAGTTGACCGCCGCTGCTGATCTGATGATCCATCCCGCCCGCAATGAAGCTACCGGAACCGTTCTTCTGGAATCTCTTGCCTGCGGTACTCCCGTTTTATGCAGTGCGAACTGCGGATTTTCCCCCTTTGTCAAAGAGGCGGGCAGTCTGGTTCTGCCGCGCAACTTCCGGCAGAAGATTTTGAACCGGGTCCTGATGGTGACTCTTTCCACTCCGGATAAGTTGGCGGATTTGCAGCAGGCGGCGGAAAATTACGGCAGAAACGGAGACTTTTACCGTCGGGCAAAGTGTGCCGTTGACCTTATTACAGGAAGTGAAAAACAATGAGCCGTTTCGATTTGCGTACTCCCTTTGACCGCTTGTGGCAGGGGAAGGATATTTTTTCTGAAGTTTTTTCTCTGGGGGGGGAGGAGTACCGCAACGTTAAAAACCGCCGGACTTTCCGTATCGAAGTTGACGGCAAAGGTTTTTTTGTAAAAATCCATCGCGGCGTGGGCTGGAAAGAGATCTTCAAAAATCTTTTCCAGTTCAAAGTCCCGGTCACCGGGGCGGGAAATGAGTACCGCGCTTTGGAAAAACTGCACAAATTGGGCGTGCCGACCATGGATACTGCCGCTTTCGGAGAACGCAACTTCAATCCCGCCGGTAAAGAGTCGTTTCTGATCACCCGGGAGCTGACCGGAGTGGTTTCATTGGAAGATCTGGTCAAAGAATCCGCTGTTGATTACCGGCTTAAAAAGAAAATCATTCAGGCATTGGGCGACTCTGCCGGAAAAATGCACCGTGCCGGTATCAACCACCGGGATTGTTACATCTGTCACTACCTTCTGCACCGTGATTCGATGAGTGAAAAGCAGGTGCGGCTTTCCGTGATCGATCTGCACCGGGCGCAGATACGCAAAGAGGTTCCATTGCGCTATCTGGTCAAAGATGTGGCGGGTTTGCTCTTTTCATCTTTCAATGTACCGCTTACCCGGCGTGATGTATGGCGCTTTATCCGGGCATACAGCGGCAGACGGGTGAAAGATGAGTTGAGGGAGAAAGGCAGATTTTATCAGGCGGTCTACCATGCCGCCTGCAAACTTTATTTCAAAGAATTCGGCAAAGATCCGGCGCTTGATCCATTCGCCGGCAACCGTTGAATATTACGGAGGTACGATGAATCAGGCAGCAAAATTGGCTTGGCGGGAATCTGAAACTCCCGCAGAAATTGTTTCCGCTCTTAATTTGCTGGAAGAAGAATATCCCATTTCCGAAGGCGGCAGGGGATTGAAATTGAAGTTCCGCAAAGTGGATGAAGATGGTTCCTTATCCCGGGTCGTCCGCAAAAGAGGGGAGGTTACTATTGAGTACTCCACTCTGGCAGGCGCGTTGCGGGGTGTGGGAACAGCTCTTGCCAAACTTGACGGAGAAGAACATACTGCGTTTGAAAAACTGGGTATCATGCTTGATCTTTCCCGCAACATGGTCATGCGTCCGGAGCATTTCAAAAAGTGGCTGCGGCGGATGGCGCTTTGCGGATGCAATGAGGTTCTCCTCTACTGTGAAGACACCTATGAATTGGATGACGAACCGCTTTTCGGCTCCTACCGGGCGCCCTATACTCAGGACGAGTTGCGGGATATGGATGATTATGCCGCTGCTCTCGGGATCGAATTGATCGGCTGTATCCAGACTTTGGGACACATGGAACAGCTCCTCTGGCACCGGCACTATGCGGCGATGACCGATTCTGAAAGAATTATGCTGGTCGATCACCCGGATACGGAAAAACTTATCCGCAAAATGATCGCTTTCTGGGCATCATCACTCCGCAGCCGCCGCATCCATGTCGGTATGGATGAAGCTCACGGTTTGGGCAGAGGTTTGCATCAGACACTTCACGGTGCGGAAAATGAATCGTCCATAATGAACCGTCACTTGAAACTGGTTTCCTCTGTTTGCAAAGAAAACGGCTTGGCTCCGATGATCTGGTCGGATATGTATTTCCGTATGACCAACAGCCGCCATGAGTATTACGATTACGCCTCTCCATTCCCTGCGGGGCTGAAAAAGGAGATCGATCCGGAAACGCAGCTGGTTTATTGGGATTATTACCATAAACAGACCACCGATTACCGGAAAATGATCCACCGCCACCGGGAATTGGGTAAAGAACCGGTAGTTGCATCCGGTATCTGGACGTGGACAAGGCTCTGGTACGATCACCAGATGACTATGGAAACGGCACTTCCCTGCATTGATGTCTGCCGCCAGGAAAAGGTGAAGGAGCTGTTTTTCACCATGTGGGGTGATGATGGAGCTTACTGCAATTATGATTCCAGTCTGGCGGGAATTTTGCGTTGTGCCGATCTTGCATACGGCTGCCGGGATGAGGCGGACAGTGCCGACCGTTTCGAGGCGGTTTGCCACGGTGATTACGGAGCCAATATCGCCGCCGGAGAGTTGCAGATGAAGCTGGGGGATGATTTTATTCTGCTGGCGGTGATGATGCTTTGGGATGATCCGCTGTTGGGAAAATATTTTGACAACTGCAAACGGATCGATCCGGAATTTGATTTGATCTATCTTGAGCAGCTGGATGAGGTGTTGTGCCGGATCATGCCGTCGGCGGAAGATAATGCCGCCGGAGACATCGGCTATGCCGTGGATCTGATCAAGTTTCTGATCAAAAAAGTTGAGTTGCGCGGAGCATTGGAGGCAGCTTACGATCTGGGCGACCGTCTGGCTCTGCGGGAACTGGTCACTACGACCATTCCGGCGGCGATAGCCGCACTGGTGGAGCTGGATGCCGGATTCCGGCGCAACTGGCTGAAGTGTGCCAAAGCCCACGGATTGGAAAGGATTCAGATCCGCAATGCCGGACAAATCGCCCGGTTGGAGGAGTTGAGTATCCGTATCCGGGAGTATCTGGATGGTACGGTGGAGCGGATAGAGGAGCTGGATGAAAGACTTCCTCATTCCGCCCCGTCTGAATTGTTGAATCGCTATAAAGAGGTTTCCGGCGGATCATGGATAGTGTAGAAAAACTTTTGTTGCAGGCGGAAGGATTTTTTTCCGGAGTTCCGGGGGAAAAAGTCGTTTTTGCCGTGGATTTGAAAAGCGCTCTGGCGGAGTATGACCGGGAAAAGTGTGTGGTTTTTTCCGGAACGCATTACGCGCAGGAACTTATTGATGCTGGATTTACGGTTTGGCAGGGGGTTGAAGCTGAACCGGAAACTGCTACTGTGGAAAAGATGGCAGCATTTTTGCGGGAAAAAGAACCGGCAGAGGTGATCGCCGTCGGCGGCGGCAGTGTGCTGGATGCGGCAAAAGCGGCATGGCTGATGGTTCAAACCGGCTGGCAACTGGATGATTTATTCGGTGTCAACCTTTGGAGTCAGGCAAATCCGCAGAAAAGTCTGCGGAAAATGATCGCTGTGCCTACGACCAGCGGAACCGGTTCAGAGGCAACTCCTTACTCCAATATCGTGGTCAAAGATGCCGGAGTGAAGAGATTGATCGTGGAAAAGGAGAGTATTCCCGCTGTTGCGATCATGATTCCGGATTTGACGGCAACCATGCCGGAAAAGTTGACCCGTGCCACCGGCTGTGATGCGCTGGCGCATTTGATCGAGGGTTTTTTGAATGTGGGAGCTGATAATAATCATCCCGATGCCAATAAATGGGCAAAGTGCGGTATAGCTCTGGCAGTTTCATCTCTGCCGGGAGCATTGGCGGGCGGAAAAAAGGAGCGGATGGCGATGGCATACGCATCCTTGCTCGGCGGGATGACCATCCGTTTCAAATCCACCGGATTGCCCCATTTGTGCAGTTTTTCATGGTTCGGCAGAATTGCCCACGGCGATGCAGTGGCGGTGCTGCTGCCGGAGTGTTGGAAATATTATCTTGCCAATCCGGCAGTCCGTCAGCGCACGATGGAATTGAAGGATATTTTCCCCGGAGAATCCGCTGAAGAGGTCATATCCTCCTATGAAGCCTTTCTGGATAAGGTCGGTATGCCCGGCGGATTGTCTGCCTGGAACGGTATCAATGCCGATTTGATCGAAAAGACCGCCCGCAGCGGCAGTCAGAACCGGATGAAATTGGAACTGGCTCCTCATCCGGTGCCGCTGGATGAGAGTTATGATATACTTAAAGCGATTTTGAAGCTGAGTTTGTAAAGCAAGGAGATGATAAAAATGATTTATGTTATTGCCCGGATGGAGCTTAATGAAGGATGCAAAGATGCCATGCTGGCGGTATTGGCGAAAACTGTGCCGCAGGTGCTGGCTGAAGACGGCTGTATCATGTATACCCCATGTCTGGATGCCGATGAGGTTGACGGGGATAAATATCTGACTCTGATCGAGGCGTGGAAGAACCGTGACGTTCACCGGGCGCATCTGGCGATGCCGCACATGGCTGAATTTCGTGAAGCGGTCAAAGATTTACGCAAGGGCTGTGATGTCAAGATCATCGAACCTGTGATGTAAGTCATCATTTTTTCAGGGGGAGTGACCGCGGCGGATCGGTATGCCGCGGTTTTTATAATTATTCCTATGAGAGCAAAGCTATTCTGGTCACGCAGTTTATCAATTTTGCTGATGCTGGCTTTGACGATGCTGTCGTCACTGCTGGCAGGGGGGATGTTTTTGCTCTGTTCCAAGTTCAACGGGCAGGGGATCTATCCGGTGCTTCTGCTTTTCGGGGATGCATTGGTTCCGTTGGCGCTTTTTATCCCGGCGTTGTTTTTCCGCAACCGGTTTCTTTCTCTGGCGGCGATACTTTGTTCTTTTTTTAACATATTTTTCCGTCTCAGTTCCATTATCATTTTCAAAGAAACCTTTATGCCGATGGATTATGAGTCGATAAAGATGCTGCTTGAGCATCTGGATTTTTATGCACTTGAAGCGGCATTGGGGAGCTGTTTTTATTATTGGATGATTCCGGTCATTTTGCTTGCTGTTGCGGCAGTAGCGCTCTGTTGTGTGGTGGTCTGGCGTGATTTCGGAAAAAAATCCCGTAAAACAGTAAAGAAATGGTTGAATGTTTTTTTGGTGCTTTTTTATCTTTCGCTGGTATCCAATTTGTTGTTTCATATTGTTCAGTCGATGGAGTATGAAAGTTACATTCAAATCCGTCCATTGCCCTTTGTTTCGATGGAACTGGCGAATAATACGATCAGGGAGCTTACGGAAAAAAAGAATTTTGAAACAGTTCCTCTGCCTGAGAACTCTTTGAAGATACTGAAAAAAGAGAAGATGATCGTTTCTGATGATGGAGAAGTTTCGGCGGGGGAAGCGCTTTTTGACCGGATAATCATTATCGCGGTGGAATCTTTGGATTACGATTTTATCGGCGGCAGCAATCCGCGGATGCCTGAAGGAATAACGCCTGAGCTTGACCGGATAGGTCAGGAAAATATTTCCATGAGCAACTACTATTCGGCATCGCTGCCGACCTCATGGGGGTTGAATTCGATGCTGTTATCCAGATTGGATTACGAAAAAGACCGCTTTATCCGCTTGCCGTCATTTTTCACAATAGCAAGAGAGAAAGGGTATTATACCTGGTATTTTTCGGCGGCATCGGGATTATTCGGCAACAACCGTCAAGTGTACCAAAATCTTTTTGATGCGGATAAATTATGGTTTTTTGAAGAGTGGAACAAGGATTACAAGTTTGATAAATTCAGTGACTGGGGAGTTTCGGATGAGATGCTGTTTGAGGGAGTTTATCAGGAGTTGAAACGTTCCGGAAAAAAACGTTTTGCCGCTTTGATCAGCACTATTGACACCCATCCGCCTTACAGTGCCGCGGACAAAATCATGGAAAAAGGCAGTGGTGACGGTGAAAAAACACGTTTCCCCGGAAAATTTCTCCCGGTACTGCATAATACCGACCGCTGTATCGGAAAATTTGTGGATCGGATCACGGCAGATGGGGAGTTATTCGATGAGCGGAGTTTATTGATAATTACCGCAGATCACACTGCTACTCATGGGGAAAATTACCTTCAGCGCCGTGATTTTCTGCCGGAAAGAGTTCCGTTGATTTTCATTATGAAGAACCGGAATTTATTCAAAAATCTGGAGCGGAAAAAATTTGCATCCAGTATTGATCTCGCGCCCACGCTGGTCAAATTGATTGGAGGAAAAGTGCCGCCGAGTTTTATGGGGCGGGATCTGTTTTCGGATAAAGATCTTGCGGTGTGCCGCTATTATGGAGATGTGCTGCTGATCCACGGTCCCGGATTTTTCCGGCAGGTGAATTGTTTTCAGGAGCCGGCAGATGATTTCGCCCGGGCATTTATTGATTTCTACCGTTCCCATTACGGCAGATAAGTTCATTCCTGCCGCCCCTTCACAGGGGT
>JAZUPS010000078.1:0-12498 GCA_045605305.1 Victivallaceae bacterium | reverse complement strand
GGTGAACCGCTGCAGATGCTCCGGGGTATCGAGGTGGGCAATATCTTCCAGCTCGGCACGAAATACTCCGAATCCATGAACTGCACCTATCTGGATAAGGATGGCAAGAGCCACCCGATGATCATGGGCTGTTACGGTATCGGTGTCGGCAGAGCCATGGCATCGGTGATTGAGTTCTCCCATGATGATTACGGGCCGGTGTGGCCCATGTCCATTGCCCCGTGGCAGGTGCAGGTTTGTGCTATCGATCCCCACAAAGCCGGTGTCGGTGAGGCGGCGGATAAGCTGGCGGCGGAACTGGAAGCTCTGGGAGTGGAAGTTCTCTATGATGACCGCGGTGAAAAGGCAGGCAGTATGTTCAGTGATGCAGACTTGCTTGGTATTCCTCTGCGTCTGGTGATCTCTCCCAAGACGCTGGCGGAAAACGAAACCGAGTTTCGCACCCGTGCCTGCCGTGACAGTGTGAGATTCAAACTGGATGAGGCGGCGGAGATCATCGCTGCGAAAGTCAAAGAAGAGCTTGCCAAATTTGAGTTCTGAAAGGTACGGTAAATCATGTGGAATTATACAGATAAAGTTATTGATCACTTCATGAATCCGCGCAATGTCGGCGAGGTGGAAAATCCCGACGGCACCGGACAGGTCGGCAATGCCGCCTGCGGAGATGCGCTGAAATTGACATTCAAGCTGGATGATGAAGGAAAAATCGCCGATGTTAAATTCAAGACTTTCGGTTGTGCCAGCGCCATTGCCTCCAGCTCGGTTTTGACGGAGCTGATCAAAGGAATGACTCTGGAAGAGGCGGCGAAGGTCACCAATCAGGACATCGTCAAACTTCTGGGTGAACTGCCGGATGCAAAAATGCACTGTTCCGTAATGGGAATGGAGGCACTTCAGGCGGCGATCGCAGATTACAAAGGCGAACCCAATCCCTTTGAAAAACTTGATGATCACGATGGTAAATTGATTTGCAAATGTTTCGGTGTTACGGATTTGAAAATTTTGCGCGTGGCGAAGGAAAATAATCTTCACCGGGCGGATGAGATCACCAATTACTGCAAAGCCGGCGGCGCGTGCGGCTCCTGTCTGGGAGCGATCCAGCGCCTGCTGGATGACATGTGGAAACTGGAGAGTGTGAAAAAATGCTGACGATTGAAGAATTGCGCCAGAGAGAGAACGATTATAAAAAACGGCTTGTCCAAGTGGAGTCATTTCTGCAGATTTCAGAAAAAGAGGCGGAATTGGCGGCACTTGAGGAAAAAATGAATGCTCCGGATTTCTGGAACGACAAGGATGAGGCTCAAAGCACCATTGCCGCAGTCAGTTCCTGCAGAAATATCATCACTCCCTTCCGCAAGATGGAGTCCTCGCTGGCTGATTTCGGCACCGCGCTGGAGTTTGCCGCCGAGGATGAGGCATTTGCCGGAGAGGCAGAGGCGCTGATCCCGGCGCTGGAAGCGGATTTGGATAAACTGGAGATCGTAAGTTTCCTTTCCGGACGTTTTGACAAGAACAACTTTTACCTCACCATCCATGCCGGAGCCGGCGGCACCGAGTCCTGCGACTGGGGAAGTATGCTTTTCCGCATGTACCGCCGTTACGCGGAGCGGCGCGGCTGGAAAGAGGAGTTGATCGATTATCAGCCCGGTGATGAAGCGGGTATCCGCAGTGCCACACTGCATATCATGGGTGATTTTGCTTATGGTTACTGCAAAGGTGAAAATGGAGTGCATCGTCTGGTGCGCATATCACCTTTTGACAGTAATGCGCGGCGTCACACCAGTTTCTGTTCGGTGGATGTGTTTCCGGAAATCGATGATGATATTGATATTGAGATCAATGAAGCGGATTTGCGGGTGGATACTTACCGTTCCAGCGGAGCCGGCGGTCAGCACGTCAATACCACCGACTCGGCAGTACGCATCACTCACTTGCCAAGCGGCATTGTGGTAAGCTGTCAGAATGAGCGTTCCCAGCACAAGAACCGGGCAACGGCGATGAAGATGCTTAAAGCGCGGCTTTTTGAGATCGAGGAGCGCAAACGGCGCGAGGCGGCGGCGGCACTCCGCGGCGAACAGATGGAAAACGGCTGGGGCAGTCAGATCCGCAGTTATGTGCTTCAACCTTACCAGATGGTGAAGGATTTGCGTACCGACGTGGAAACCAGTGATACATCCGGGGTGCTGGATGGTGATATTGACCGCTTTATTGAGGCGTATTTGAAACAGCAATGAAGCAGTTGATGAATTTGAAGACGCGTTCCGCATTGCTCCGGGCTTTGCGGGAGGCGTTTTATTTTGAAGAGTTTCTGGAAGTTTCCACGGCGGTGAAAATTCCTGCACCGGCGCCGGAAGAGTATATTGAATCGGTTCCCTGTGCGGGGGGATTTCTTCGCACCAGTCCGGAACTGGCGATGAAGCGGATGCTTTGTGCCGGGATGGAGAGGATTTTTCAATTCGGTGCGGCATTCCGGGCGGAAGAGCTGGGCAGAAAACACCGGGAGGAGTTCACCATTCTGGAGTATTATGCTGTGGAGTGGGACTACCGTCAACTGGCGGAGTTCACGGCGCGGATGATCCGCAAGGCGGCGCTGGAACTTTTCGGCAAAACGCAGATAATTTATCAGGGAGATGAGATAGATCTGGGAAAACACCGCTTTATCACCGTGGATGAAGCATTCCGGAAATATGCCGGAGTATCGGCATTTGAGGCGGATGCGAATGGATCTTTTGATGAATTGATGGTGTTGAAAGTTGAACCGGAACTGGGAAAAGATGCTCCGGAGTTTCTCATTGATTACCCGGCGGCGCGGGCATCGCTTTCGCGGTTGAGTGCCGCAGATAAAAGGGTGGCGGAAAGGTGGGAGCTTTACATTCGCGGGATAGAGCTTGGCAATGCGTTTGGTGAATTGACCGATGCGGCAGAACAGCGCCGCCGCTTTGAATCGGCGCTGAAGTTCCGGGCGGAGCAGGGGATGCTGGCATATCCGGAAGCGACAGATTTTCTGGAAGCGCTGGAAAAAGGTATGCCGGAAAGTTCCGGCTGTGCCATCGGTTTTGACCGTTTGTGCATGGTCTTCTGCGACAGTTACGACATCGCCGATGTAATTTTTGAGTAATACAAACCGGGAGTGAGTGTAAAATTACCCTCACTCCCGTTGTTTTTTTGATACTGATCAGGAAAGTGATTCAAAATACCACCGGGCAGTTTCCTGCAAGCCGGTTTTTACATTGTGGCGCGGCTGATAGCCCAGAAGGGCGGCGGCACGGGAAATATCCGCTTTGCTGTGGGGAATATCCCCCGCCCGGACTGCTCCGTGAACCGCTTCAATGGCTGAAATTTCCGGATCGTATTTGCCCAACTCCTCTTTCAGATACGCAAATAACTCATTCAAAGTGGTTTCGCCGCCGCAGGCAACATTGTAGACCCTGTTCAGAGCCTCATGGTTTTCCACCGTCAGCGCCAGAAAATTGGCTTGGATAACATCATCGATATAGGTGAAGTCGCGGCTGTATGAGCCATCGCCATTGATCACCGGAGCGGTATGTTTGATCAACGCCGCAGAAAATTTCGGTATCACCGCCGCATAGGCGCCGCCGGGGTCTTGCCGTCTGCCGAAAACATTGAAGTAACGCAACCCGATACACTCAATTCCGTAAATTTTGGCAAAGTTTCCTGCAAACTGCTCATTGACACTCTTGGTCAAGGCGTAGGGCGACAGCGGCGTACCGGTGCGCTCCTCCACTTTGGGGGAATCCTGACAATCCCCGTAAACCGAACTGCTTGAGGCGTAAATAAAACGTTTGATCCTTGCATCTTTTGCCGCAGTAAGCATGTTGACAAAGCCGCCGATATTGACCGCAGTGGTCAAATCCGGCGTTTTTATGGAGCGGGGAACACTGCCCAGAGCCGCTTCATGAAAAACGGCCTCCACCCCCGCAACCGCCTTGCGGCAATCATCCATATTGCGGATGTCGCCTTCGATCAGGGTAAAATCCGGGTTTCCGGATAAGTGTGCCAGATTTTCCCGTTTTCCGGTGGAAAAATTATCCAGCACTGTAACACTGTATCCGGCTTTGAGCAGAGCATCGGTCAAATTTGAGCCGATAAATCCCGCTCCTCCGGTAACCAGAATCCGTTTCATAAAAACTTACTCTTCACCTTTGCAGAATTCCGGATCGCTTTTCAGCAAGCCGTCAAAATATTCAATGGTTTTTTTCAATCCCTCCCGCAGCGGAGTGGTCGGCTGCCAGTGGAGCAGTTCTCCCGCTTTGGAAATATCCGGTTTGCGCTGTTTCGGGTCATCCGAGGGCAGGGGCATACGGACGATTCTGGATTTGGAACCGGTCAGTTCGATCACATTTTCCGCCAGCTGCAAAATGGTGAACTCCCCGGGGTTGCCGACATTTACCGGACCAGTGACCTCATCCCCGGTTGCCATAAGCCGCATCATGCCGTCGATCAGATCATCCCGGTAACAGAAACTGCGGGTCTGGGAACCGTCACCGTAAATGGTTATATCCTGATTTTGCAATGCCTGCAGAATGAAGTTGCTGACCACCCGTCCGTCATGGGGATGCATCCGGGGGCCGTAAGTATTGAAAATGCGGATTATCTTTATCCGGGTATTATTCTGCATGTGATAGCAGTTGAAGAGGGTTTCGGCACAGCGTTTGCCCTCATCGTAACAGGAACGCACCCCGATGGGGTTGACATTGCCCCAATACTCTTCGACCTGCGGGTGGATAGCCGGGTCGCCGTAAACTTCGCTGGTGGATGCCTGCAAAATTTTGGCATTGACCCGCTTGGCAAGACCGAGCATGTTGATCGCTCCGTGGACACAGGTTTTCACCGTCTGAACCGGGTCGCGCTGATAGTGTATGGGGCTGGCGGGGCACGCCAGATTGTAGATCTCATCACACTCAACATACAGTGGAAAAGTTACATCGTGCCTGATCAATTCAAAACGCGGATGGTCGAGCAAATGGTAGATATTGCGCTTCGCTCCGGTGTAAAAATTGTCAACACAGATGACCTCATTGCCCTTTTCCAACAGCTTTTCGCACAGCCAGCTGCCGAGAAAACCGCCGCCTCCGGTAATCAGAATCCGTTTCATAAAATAAACCTGTCTTTTTATTGAGGAAATTTCAAAAGCGGATTTTGAATTTCCCAGTTATATAATATTACATGTAATACCTCATAACTTACACCGAAAAGAGATAAATTACAAGTCATTCCGGAAAATTACTGCAAATGATACCCGGGAAAACCCTTTTTTTCCATCCCCTCAGTGCATAAATGGCGGCAGACGGGCGGGAATATCGTTGTGGACGATGACAAGTTCACTTTTGACCGCCGTTACTCCCGGAATATTCCGGACAACTTCCACTGCACGTCTGGCGGCGGCGGAAGAGGGTACGTTGCCTTTGAGGGTCACTGTGCCGTCAATATCGCAGAATATATCCGGATAACGCAGCTGCAGTTCCGGAACTGCAAAGAGCGTATGTTTGATGATCTGGGTTTGAATGAGTATTTGCAGTTCAGTTTTACATTCTTCTGTAACCGCCTCCGGGAGCAGCGGGGCAATGAGCTGCGGCAACTCATCCATGGAAATTTTTGCCGTATTGATCACCAGGTCATAGTTGCGCGGATCGCTCCAGCTTTTTCCGTAATAGTAGTTGCAGAATTTTTCCCGGTCGGCATCGCTCTGACGGATCTTTTTCAATGCTTCAGATTCGCTGATGCTGTTGGCGCTTGCCACATGATGCACCCGGTAATCTTCCGGCGCGATCAGCCGGATGCTCAGGAAATCCACCAGACCGTTGAGCAGAAAGTTGCCGCCTCTGCCGAAAATGGCGATATTGTCCTGCAGCAGTTCCCGCATAATGACTGTCCGCAAAGTTTCCCAGTAATATCCGGCGGAATTGGTGATACTGCCGACGATACCCGGACGGCACTCATCGAAGCGTTCAAGAAAGTTTTCTGCTATTCCAAGATCGGTAAAACGCCGGGTCAAGGTGGATTTGCTGATGCAGGTGAGATTCAGAGCGTTGCATAAAAGCAGCTCTTCTCCTCCGACAATAGCCCCCATTTCCCTCGCAATTGTCAAAATCGCCATAGCTGCCTCCCTTTTTTGATCGTTCCCCGGGGAATTGTTCCCCGCTTCACTGGAAATATAATCTTGATCTGGAAAAAATGCAAGTTATCCGGCAAAAAAAATTTGTTTTTTTACTGCGGAGAATGTATCTTATGTCATGGAACAATCTAAAAAGGGAGATTTTTTTAATGAAACTTTGTGCGCTCCAGCCGCCTTACGCCCATTCGGCGGCTGATGCCGGAAAATCGGTGGAATTTCTGATTTCAGAACTTGATAAATGTACTCCTGAGTGTGATCTTATCCTGACTCCGGAATATTCCAATATGCCGGCGGCATTCCCTCTTGAAGAGGGCAGGGAATTTATAAAAAAATATACTCCGCTTCTGGTGGATGCCGCGGGCAGTGCCGCTATCCGCTGTCAGGCAGTGGTGGCGCTGAGTTTTCTCTGTGAAACTGCTGAAGGCGTTTTACGCAACACCACGCGGGTGTTTGACCGCAATGGCAGGAACGCCGGGGATTTCTACAAACAGCATCTGCCCGGTTCGGAAAAGCGGGGAGTCCAGCCGGATTACAGTTACACCTTTGAGGTAAATCCCCCCCGGATAATTGAAGTTGACGGTATCCGGCTGGGATTTCTGATCTGCTACGATACCTACTTTACCGAATATATCGCCCATCTGGCTCACTGCAAGCCCGATGTGGTGCTGGTTTCCTCCTTTCAGCGTGCCGAAAGACAGGATATTCTGCGGATGCTCAATGTCGGATTGGCTTTCAACTGCAACGCATTTGTTTTGCGTTCTTCCGTTTCCATGGGGGAAAATGCTGAAGTCGGCGGCATGAGCATGGTGGTCTCTCCCGAAGGCAGGATACTTGCTGAATTCGGCAGCCGGGTGGGAAAATTGGAGTGCGATGTAGAGAATATACACTGTAAATACATGCGGAGCAACGCATTCGGCGGTTCTCAGATCCGCAATGATCAATTTATTGAGCAGGGACGTACTCCGTGGAACTACCGTCCATGCGGTTCAATGACCGTGCCGGATGATCAGCTCATGGGTTATCCCCGGGTATGCGCTCACCGGGGATTTTCGGCGGCTCTGCCGGAAAATACCCTGCCATCTTTCGGGGCGGCAATCGCGCTGGGAGCTGATGAGATCGAAATGGATGTGCGCTTCACCCGGGATGGAGTTCCGGTGATCAGCCACGACCCGGTGCTGGAAAGAGTTTCCAATGGAAAGGGGTTGGTGGAAGAGTGTACCTTTGCCGAGTTGCGTGAACTGGATTTCGGAGTTCACTGCGGGGAGAAATTTTCCGGCGTGAAAATCGCCTCATTTGAGGAGGTTCTGAAAAAATTTGCCCGCCATGCCGTTTTCAATTTGCATTTGAAAAATCCCGGCGAAGACCTTACAGCTCCCTATCCGGATGAGTTGATGCGTCAGATCGTGGCTCTGCTTCGCAAGTATGATCACGATCAGCACACCTTTTTTATGGGGACTTTCGGCGTTATGGAGTCTGCTTTGCGGATCGCCCCGGATATCCGGCGCTGTATGGGAGCTTTCCCGGATACCTGGGAGATCGTGGAGCGTGCCATCGAGTACCGCTGTCACAAGGTGCAGTTTTTCCTGCCTTATCTCAATGAGGATATGATCCGGCGCGCCAAAGAGAACGGTATCCGCTGCAACCTCTTTTTCTGCGATGATTTTGAAGAGGCGAAAAAGTATTTCGCTTCCGGAATAGATACGATTCTTACCAATGACTGCCTGACGGTACTGCGGGCAAAAGATGAATTCTTAAAAAGCTGTAACGCGAGGTGAATAATATGATTTTGGGATCACTTTTTCAAAATGGTGCTGTTTTGCAGCGGGGAAGAAATATTCCGGTCTGGGGCAGGACTCTGCCCAATAGAAAAGTCGAAGCTCTGCTTGACGGCAACCGGGCGCAGACTCACTCTTCTGCGGATGGATTTTTCATCCTTTACCTGCCTGCTCACGATGCCGGAGGCCCCTTTGAGTTAACGGTTGAAGTGAAGAACTCTGAAGGTGAGAAGATCGTATTGAACGACATTCTTATCGGAGAGGTCTGGCTGGCTTCCGGACAATCCAATATGGCGTACAAACTGAACAGCGACTGGCGGGTCAATACCGATCTTCCGGCGGATAAAGCTGTCGGCAGAGTTCAGGAGCGGCAGTTCAATGAGATGGTGATGGATAGTGAAAAATTTCGTTTCTTCAATGTCGCTGAGCGTTCAAGTATGACCAGAGAGGAGTTTTGTGCCGGAACATGGAACAAAATGGATAAAACCCATTTGGGAGAATCTTCGGCGGTGGCGGCGTGGTTCGGCTTGGGATTGCAGTATCAGCTTGAAAATGTGCCGATCGGTATCATCAACGCCTCGTGGGGCGGTTCAGTCGCCGAGGCATGGATGAGCATGGAGTCCTTGTGGAGTTCGCCGGAAACCCGTAAAATCGCTCTGGAAATGGAGAAATTGTGCAGTGATCCCGGCCCCTGGGATGCTTCAGGCGCGGCATCGTTTGAGAATAATCCGGATGTTCATGCCGATCCCGGCAATACCGGTATCGCAATGGGATATGCCGATTGCAGCTTTGATGACAGTTCCTGGCAGGATATGACGATCGGCGGCAGCTGGATCAAGCAGCAGATCGCCGGAAACGGAGTCATCTGGGTGCGTAAACGGGTGGAGATCCCGGAATCATGGAGCGGTTGTGATTTGACTTTGCAGGGCGGCAGGGTCGATAAACAGGATATTACCTACTTCAACGGTACGGAAATCGGCAGAATGGGAAAAGGTTTTGAAACCTGTTACTACAATGTGGCGCGGGTTTATCCGATCCCGGCAAATCTGGTCAAATCCGGTGCGGCGGTGGTGGCGATCCGGGCATACTCATTTTCTCATGACGGTTCAGTTGCCGGTTCATGGAATCTGGTCAACAACAAAACCGGTGAAAGCATTGATCTTTGCGGCAGTTGGAAAGCCAAAGCGGAATATGATTGGGGCGTGGTCAGGACCAACGATCCGGCATACACCTTCGGCCCGGGCAATCCGACCCGGACTCCGACCACGATGTTCAATGGTTTGATCAATCCGCTGCTGCCTTATGCTATGCGCGGTGTGATCTGGTATCAGGGCGAATCCAATGCCAATACAGTTGCTTCGGCGCGGGCGTACCGGGATATTCTGCAGACGATGATCGACGATTGGAGAGTGAAACTGCACAATCCGCAAATGCCGTTTTTGCAGGTTCAGCTTGCCGGATTCAACACCGAAGCCGAAAAATTTGCCTGGGCGGAACTGCGCGAATCCCAGCGTATTCTGGCGCTGAATGATCCGGATATATTTATGGCTTCAGCTATCGACATCGGCGAAAAAGAGGATATTCATCCGGAAAATAAACTGGATGTGGGCAAACGTCTGGCAATGTGCGCACTTCACCATGTTTACGGGTGTGAAGAACTTATTCCATCCGGGCCGGAGATCAGCGGTGCCGCTGTGGAAGGTGACGGCGTGCGTTTGAGCTTCAACTATGCGGAAAAACTTCACCTGACCTCGGAAGAGCGATCCTTTGAGATCGCCGGGAATGACGGCATTTACCATCCGGCGGAAACGATGCTCATCAATGAGGATGACAACACCCTTTTGATCGCTTCAACGGCGGTGAAATCCCCCTGCCGGGTGCGTTATGCCTGGGCGAATGATCCGGTTCCCATTCTTTACAATGGAGCAGGATTTCCGGCATCTTCCTTTGAGATAACTCTTGATTGAATGGATATAAAATGAAAATCATAATAGCTCCGGATTCTTACAAAGGCGCAATGCGGGCGGAAAAGGTTGCCCGCACTTTGGCTTCCGGGTGGAGATCCATCCGGAAGAGTGATGAGGTGATCGAACTGCCGCTTTCCGACGGCGGGGAGGGGATGGCTGGCGCACTTGCCGCTGCCAAAGGCGGAAAGTTTGTTGAATTATCCTCCTTTGATGCTCTGATGCGTCCGGTTTCCTGCCGTGCGGTTCTGCTGGATAAAACGGCGGTTTTGGAAAGTGCCGAAGCCAATGGCATTGAGCGTTTGACCCGGAAGGAGTTGAACCCCATGACGGCAACGACCTATGGTGTGGGTGTCATGCTGAAAAGTTTGCTGGATTCCGGATTCCGGGAGTTCGTTATCGGTATCGGCGGCAGTGCCACAGTTGATGGCGGAGCCGGAATGATGCAGGCGCTGGGAATGGAGCTTTTTGATCTTCGCGGGAATAAACTGCCTGATGGTTGCGGCGGAGGGGATTTGCGCCATGTGGCGAATATCGGAATGGAGAAGGTCGATCCCCGGTTGAAAGAGTGCCGGATAAGTGTTGCCTGTGACGTTACCAATCCTCTTTGCGGCAGCAATGGTTCGGCGGCGGTTTTCGGCCCGCAGAAAGGAGCAACGCCGGAAATGGTTCAGAGTCTGGATGAGAATCTGGCGCACTGGGCGCAGCTTTTCGGCAGTTCCGGGGAGCATCCCGGAGACGGTGCCGCCGGAGGATTGGGGTTTGCCCTGCGGGAGATACTGCACGGGGAACTGGTTTCCGGTGCGCAGCTGGTAATGGAGTACAGCGGTTTTGATTCTGTGCTTGAAAATGCCGATCTGGTCATTACCGGTGAAGGTTGCAGTGATGAACAGACTGCATTCGGCAAACTTTGCGCCTGTGTGGCAAAACGTGCCTCTGAGCGCGGAGTGCCGACGGTACTGGTTTCCGGAGCGCTGCGGGGAGAAACTGCGGCTCTGGAAGAGCTTTTTTGCGGCTGCTTCAGCATCTCCCCCGGAGCTGTCACGCTGGATGAAGCTATTGCCGGAACTGAGCGGAACTTGTTGAGAATGGGGGCAAATCTTGCCCGTTTTGCCGGTCGTTGAAGGCGCAGATCACCTTACTGGATATTCAAAAATCCTCTGACACCGTCAAAGATGATTTGAGCCGCCAGTGCCACGATGTACATACCGGTCAATTTGCTGAGGATACGGACACCTTTGTCTTTCAAAATGCGGTTGAGGTTTTCAGAAAAATAGAGCATGGCGGATACGCCGATACCGGCGAGGATGATCGCCACCAGCTCAATACCCATGAAAATCCACCGTGAACAGCCCGCTTCTGCAGCCCGTTCAGTTCCGGAAGCTCCCATGACCAGCAGAGTACCGATCGTACCGGGGCCCACGGTGGTGGGAATCGCCAGCGGCACGACCGCCGGGTCACCGATCTCATTGAGCTGCCGGTTTTTAGGCAGGGAACTGCGAACCATATCAATACCGTTGAGCATCAGAACCAATCCGGCACCGATACGGAAGGCATTGAGGGAAATTCCCAGACATTCAAAGATGATTTCTCCGAAAAGGTAGAGTATGAGACAGGCGCAGATTACTGCAAATCCGGTTCGCAGGGCAAGTCTCTGCCGGGGGGAGTGTTCCATCCCGTCGCAGGCGGTAACGAAGACCGACAGCACGAAGAAGGGGGTTAAGAGCAGAAAGAGTTTGACCACCAGACCGAAGCCGAAAGTATAAGAAGACATGAGATTACCTCCATTGATTTGCATATTGAGGCAATTTCAAAAGCGCTCAAAAACTCTTGAAATTCATCGTTGCGACCTTAAAGCGGAGCGTTTTCAGCCGGTTGCTTATTCAGCAGCCGGATCAAACACCGGTATTGATCTCATCAACGCTGATTTTTCAATCTCTTTTTGAATTACTTTTGAAATTACCTCCATCTGCTTAATATACACGCAAACCGGGGCAAAATCAAATTTTATTTGCGCTTACGGTGCTTCAGCGGTTGTTTTTGTGAAGAATACCCACCTCGTGCCATCCGGAATTCCGGACTTTGGGGTCATTGCCTCCGGCGACATGTATCTGCAAAATCCACGCTTTGCCGGTGGCGGTATCGAATTTGAGCATTACACACTGCCGTTTATTGGATGCTCCCATTTGCGGTGAAAGCACGTTGATTTCGGCGGCGATCACGGCGTAACGGTTGGGATAATAGTCCTGAGTATTGCCGGTTTGCGGTGTCGGAAGCTGAGATGCTCCGATCGCTGCGATGATCCCGGCAGCTGCCAGTAGAGCCAGACCGGCGGTGAAAAATCTTTTCATGAAAATCTCCTCCTGTGATAAAAGTATCTTTTCCCCTCCACTGAATCAAATATAAACGGAAAATGCTTAAACTCAAGTTGCTGAGGGTTGAAAAAATCTCCTTTTGGTGGTATATTAAGGAAATGTTAAGTTTCCGGATATTCCGGGTGCTGCAGTTGTGAGGCGCAGTATCCTGAATCCGGTTGATTTTTATGCGGTAATGTAGTTTTGGTAAGACAGAAGTCGGAGGCCAAGCGGTCTTAGGAAGACAAGAGAAGAACACAACTCCTTGG
>JAZUPS010000077.1:0-2993 GCA_045605305.1 Victivallaceae bacterium | reverse complement strand
GAGCATCGAGATTGGCAATGTGCGCTTTGAACATTTTGTCTGCAAGTTGAGCATGTCTTACTCCGGCAAGCAGAAACGCAGTTTCGCTTTTTGCCCGCGCAGTGTCGGCTTTGGCTGCTGCGGCATTGAGGATCTTTATGCTTTCAGTAAAAAGTTCCGGCTTGATGTGTTCAGCAAAGAAGTCGTTTGCGGTCCACAGGTGGAACGGCATACCGGTATTTTTTTCCCAGGAACGTACGTCCTCCATGGTGATCGAGTCGGAGAATTTCTGCCAGAGTTCATGGTATTTCCTGACATCAGCTTCAGCTTTACCGAACATGGAAAAATATTCATCTTCGATCTGTTCCAGAGTCATTTCCGGATGCTGTGTCAATCTCACAATGGTGTAATACATCAATCCCTGAGCGGCAAATTCTCCGCGCAGTGCATCAAAATGCACCCGTTTCAGACCGGGGGTATGCAGAGCCATGCGGTATTCTCCGGCAAGCTGCCGGGTGTATTGCAGCGGCAGACATCCCTGCGAGTGCGTGGAATTGGGACGGTACATAAGTGAACATCCGGTCGCGACCCAGGCGTTCCAGGCCCTTTTACTTGCCGCCATCTTTTCCGGAGTCATGGGGAACAGCGGAGTTCCGACGTAACCTATGACGATGCGCGGATCAAGTTTTATATGTTTGGGCGGCAAACAATAGTTGGCGTAAGCGTATGCAAGCAGATTGACATTGGGATTGTATTTGCTTGCTTTTTTCAGCATTTCCATGTAAAAACGGCAGTAGCGGTCGGATACACTGGGGACCCGGTTGCCTTCGCCTTCCACGATTTTAAGCAGCGAAAATCTGGTGCGGCTGACCGGGATCTGCTTTTTGTTCCAGTAGGCATCATCCTGCGGTGCAAATTCCGGAGCATCCCAGGCGCGGCAGTTTTTGCAGGTGCAGAGTCCGGGAATATCGTTTTCGCACACCGACAGCCAGTCTGACGGAGTTTTGCCGGAAGACGACTTGCGTTTGCGCCAGTCGGAAATTATCCGGTCGTGGAAATCAGGATTTGAAATACACATGGCTATATATTTGCCGTTTTTGTCATTTTCCAGCGGCCGTCTGGTTCCATCCGGCAGCAGAGCGAAATATTCCGGATTTGTTTTTCCGAAACGTTTCCAGTATTGCGTGAAAGCGTGTCCGCTGGGGAAACCATAGGTATTGAAACCGCCATGACGGAGTATCCATATCCGGCAGTCTTTACGGAATTTTCTGCCGTAATCCATATCGCGCCAGCCGCCCCTGCGCGGATTAACGAAACTTTCCATCGCCATGCCGAAAGAAATCAGACGCGGATGTCCTTCTTTATCGACATTATTGACGGAGATGGTTTTCTTTGCCGGAGCGATGATCCCGGCATCTCCGGGGCGGACAAAACGGATCTTCAAAAATTCATCAGTGAACTGATAAACCGCAAGGAGAGTTCCGGATGGAGTGGAATACCAGTATTCACTGATATCACGTTTGTCGCCCTCCGGAATTTTTACTTCCCGGTCGTTTCCGTGCAGATAAAGATCGTTTTTTTCCGCCTTTATGCGCCATGCGAACTGATGCTTGTCTGCCGGAGCAGCTCCGTATCCGATATGGATGCGGTTGGCAAATTTGCGCGGGGAGTTTTTACTCACGATATCAAGGCGTACACCTGACATGTGTTCGATAAATTTCTGCAGTTCCTCTGCGGCGAACCGTACAGAAGAAACCGGTTTTTCCGGAATGGCGATATCTGCAAGAGCTTTTCCGTTACCGGTGATATCGATGCCGAACAGTGAAAAACATGCGGCAAATACAAGTGGATATAATAAATTTTTCATTTGAAACTCCTTCAACGGGAATAGGCATATCTGAAATTAGTTCTTTTGCTGCCTTTCAGTACTGGAATGTAATATTTGCGGCGTCCGGCAGAGTCCTGGGTTGCCATATCCTGCTGTGACAGGGTCGCAACATGTCCTCCAAGCAGCAGAGCATTGAATTTACCGGCATGGCGCAGTTCGATAGTGTAATCGCTGTCTATCAGCATTCCCGGAAGCGAGAATCTGGATTCATTATAATACGCCATTATTTGTCCGATCCTCGGTTCCGGAGATGGAGTTGATTTACCTGTTTCAGCGATATTGCAGTCCGCCATGACCAGCATATTGGAGGAACCGGCAAATACTGTAAGCTGCGAGAGTTTGCATGGCCAGCCGCTGCTGTCCTGACTTTCGTGGATACCGAATATACGGCTGTATCCGTAGTTGCTTGCAAGGCTGGCAAAAGGATCGCTCTCCGGATAGCCGTCAACCAGTAATTCTTTAGTTGCCATAGGTTCAGCAGTCGGACATGCCCACACTTTACTGCTTGGCAGAAAACCGTATTTTTTCAGCAGTCCCGGCAATCCTATGCCCTCAAACTTCACCTTGCCCTCATGCGGGGATATTTTCATAGGACACCATTTGTAATCACTTATATATGAATGCCAGCCGAAACCTATCTGACGCAGATTGCTCCGGCAGTTTGAAGACCGTCCAGCCTCCCGCGCCTGCTGCAAAGCCGGCATCAGCATCGCCGCCAGAATGGCAATGATCGCAATCACGACAAGAAGCTCGATAAGGGTGAAATGGGCGGCGGGGAGAGAGGAAAAACTTCTTTTCATTTTTCCCCTCTCCCCACACCCCTCTCTCCTTTTCAAGAAAAGCGAAAAAGTTTTTGCTGACGCAAAACAAGAGTTATATGCAGTACATGAAGCGTTTGCTTCGCAAGTATTATAAGGACCGGTTTTATCTTCCTGCCCTCCATAGCCCGCAGGGCGGCGGAGGGTCAAGAAAAGCGAAAAAGTTTTTGCTGACGCAAAACAAGAGTTATATGCAGTACATGAAGCGTGTGCTTCGCAAGTATTATAAGGACCGGTTTTATCTTCCTGCCCTCCATAGCCCGCAGGGCGGCGGAGGGTCAAGAAAAGCGAAAAAGTTTTTGCTGACG
>JAZUPS010000076.1:0-3477 GCA_045605305.1 Victivallaceae bacterium | reverse complement strand
AGATATATGGGATGAAAGTCAATGCACTTATCCGTGGAGGTCTCAACGGTACGGATTGAAAAAAAAATCCAACCCGTGCAGTGATGCACGGCTGGGCGTTGAGAAGTCAGCAGACGCAGAAGCGGGAAGGACCGAACAGTAACAGTTCTTTCTTGAAGTGAAAGGCAAAGTATGTGTAGAATGCAGAAAATCACGCAAGTGAGCTGCCCGGGTAAGGATAGGGTGGAACCCGAAAGTACCCCGGGAGTGCCGAGCATACCTTTGCGGGCAACTGACAGGAAAGACGGTGCAGATTTGTTTGTACACAAGTTACTGAACCGCCGTATGCCGAACGGCACGTACGGTGGTGTGAGAGGACGGTTGCTCAAATAATGAGCAACCTCCTACTCGATTATGCCTGCAGATCAACGGTTTTTCAGGCAGACAAAGAGGGAGATCACGCCCCAGATGATGAACATGGCAAGGGAGATGATCCAGACCGGCAGCCAGCCGATGGTAAAGACCAGAGTCAAGGCGAAAGCTGTCCAGAGTCCGCCGCCCATGATCGGCTCATGGATAAGCTGTTTGTATCCGAATGAAGCGGCGGCAATGGTTTTATTTTCCGGGTCAACCGTCCGCAGAAGCATAAGTCCCGTGGCGGTGACACCCAAGCCCTGACCGAACTCCGCAATGGCACACTCAAACCATGCCTGCTTGAAAAGTTTGGGCGCGATAACGAGGAAGAGAAATACACTCCACACCACTCCGGCAGCCATCATGATGATCAGCGGGAGGAAGTTTTCCGCTACCACAGAAAGCTGGATGGTGGCAACTGCGGAAACCACCAGAAAGTCCAGTGCCGCACCGGAAAGCCGCTGCATTTGCTCATGGTCGATGAGGTATTCAACTTTGATTTTCTGGAAGAGTTTCTGGATGATCACACCGCCGATCATACAGAGGGGGAAAAGGGGGAAGCCGGAAAAGATCCTGGTGGAGCTTTCCGGGAAAAGTTTACATTCGGCAAATTGCAGTCCTTTAAGCATGATATAGCCCAGCAAAATGGATAATCCGATCATGGCGGTGTGCCACGCCAGAGAGTCGATGGAGTCGGAAAGGACCGTCTGTTTTCCGGCAGAGGGGCGCTCCATGGCTTCGTAAATGCCGAGTTTTTCGGCGCGGTTGCGCTCTTTGAAGGTGCGGACACTGCTGATGATACCTTTATTCAAAGCCCAGTTGATCAGCGCCATGCCCAGCAGGATACCGAAGATCATGCCTCCGGTGGCAACGGTGTAACCCAGTGCGATGCCGTCCGGCCAGAATTTGGTGAATGTTTCTGCCATGCCGCCGACGGTTCCGTGACCGCCTTCAAAGCCGATTTCCAGCAGGTTGCCGAAAGCGGGATTGACCCCGAAAAGGGGAGCGAGCAGGAAACCTGCGATACCCAGACCGATCACATACTGTCCCCATGCGAGCAGCTGTCCCATGCAGAGCTGAGGGAGCGCCATTTTGAGGATCTGTTTGAGTTTCGGGGTGATGGTGCCGAGAAAGAGGGCGGCAAAGATGACATTGATCAGAAATCCGGGCAGTTTTTTCATAGCGGTGATCACCTCTGCCGGGAGAAGATCTTTGGTGCAGGAGATGAATATCAAACCGATTATGCCGCCGATAACGGAGCTGGGCAGATAGAGGCGCTGAAGCACCGGGATACCCAGACGGACAAGTTTACCGAGAACGAGCAGTAACGAAAGAAAGCAGAATACAATTATCGCAGTCATAAAAAAATCCCCAAATCAATGTTAAAAAGGTGAAATCGCCTTAAACGACACAATCCTTATAAAATACCACGGAATCAGGGATTTTTCAAATTTATCCTGAGATTTTGACGATGTTTTCCAGGAAATAGCGGTGAACTTCCCGGCATCCGGTGATTTCCGGGTGCCAGGTCAATGCCAGCTGATTTCCGTATTTTACCGCCGTCGGCTGATCATTGTAACGGGCAAGTATCTCCACATCCTTTCCGGTGGAAATTATTTGCGGTGCCCGGATGAATGGCATGGGGACTTTTTCCGGCAGAGAGGAAAAAGTTCCGTCAGTGTAAAAACTTGCCAGTTGTCTGCCGAATGCGTTGCGGCGGATGGTTACCGGGAGCGTGGCAAAATGGACTGCCGGATCACCGTCGATCTTTTCCGCCAGCAAAATTGCTCCGGCACAGGTCGCCATTACCGGCAGACCGTTGGAGATCATCTGCTTCAACGGGGTGAAAAGTTTCAGCTCTTTAAGCAGTTTGCTCTGAACGGTGCTTTCCCCGCCGGGCAGGATCAGAGCGTCACAGCGGCGCTCAAGATCCCGGAGCTGGCGGAGTTCAAAAACATCCGCATCCAGAGAATGCAGGATCTTTTCATGTTCGATAAAAGCTCCCTGCAGGGCAAGTACGGCAATTTGCAGTTTCATTTGCCCCGCTCCTCCATGATGAGGCGTATCCCGTCGGCATTGATGCCGACCATTGCTTCTCCCAGACCGCAGGAAAGCTCTGCGATCAATGCGGCATCTGTGTAGTTGGTCACAGCCTGCACGATGGCGCGGGCGCGGCGGGCGGGGTCGCCGGATTTGAAGATCCCGGAACCGACAAAAACACCTTCGGCTCCCAGCTGCATCATCAGTGCCGCATCGGCGGGAGTGGCGATGCCGCCGGCGGCAAAGTTGACCACCGGCAGTTTGCCATTGAGATGGACAAATTTCAGCAGATCAAAGGGAACTGCCAGCGTTTTAGCTTCTTCATAAAGTTCATCTTCAGTCATCGATGTCACTTTTCTTATGGCGCTGTTCATCTTGCGCATGTGGCGGACTGCCTGGATGATGTCTCCTGTTCCCGGTTCACCTTTGGTGCGGATCATGGATGCGCCTTCAGCGACCCGGCGGAGAGCTTCGCCCAAATCTCTTGCTCCGCAGACAAAGGGGACTTTGAAGCTGTTTTTATCAATGTGGTAAGTATCATCGGCAGGGGAAAGAACTTCGCTTTCATCAATGTAATCTATGTCGATGGCTTCCAGAATCTGTGCTTCGGCAAAGTGACCGATACGGCATTTCGCCATAACGGGGATAGTGACCGCTTTTTGAATACCTTTGATCATTGCCGGGTCACTCATTCTTGATACCCCTCCGGCGGCGCGGATATCGGCGGGGATGCGTTCCAGTGCCATTACGGCGCAAGCTCCGGCTTCTTCGGCGATCGCCGCCTGTTCCGGGGTGGTGACATCCATGATCACGCCGCCTTTGAGCATGGCGGCAAGGTTGCGGTTGAGTTCCTGTTGACGGTTGATTTCCATAGATAGTGTCTCCTTGTTGGTTGTTGCCTGATTTGACAAATAATATAATCCGGGTTATATTAAATACAATGTCAAAAAGTGTATGGATTACGAAGATGCCGGTAAATTCATTTAAGAACTATTTTCTCAGCTGGACACCCGACCCGGAAAAGTTGGAGCGTCCCTGTTATCT
>JAZUPS010000075.1:0-14073 GCA_045605305.1 Victivallaceae bacterium | reverse complement strand
AACTATGTGCAGAATGTGAAAAAGACCAATCTCTATGCCAAGATCCGTTCACTTTCTGCTGAACAGCGCCGTCTGGTCGATGAAGAGTACCGTGCCGGTAAAGCTGAGTTGACACGTTTGAATGAGGCACAGCGCGACCTGGTCGAGGCGGAAACCGCTCTGGCATCAAGTTACATCAATGTTCAGAATGCCAAAGCTCAGTTGACCTCTGTGGTCGGCGGCCCCGGAGCGGATTATTACATGGGCAATGAAAGTGATGAGCGCTATCCCGGACTTGACGGATTGGAAGATGCTGTTTCCACCGCCAAAGCTCCCGGCGCCGGTGGTCAGACCGATTCCATCAAAGCTCCGGATGTGAAACGTGAATTCCCGAAAAATCCCAATGCTCCGGCAATTCCGGCTTCGGCATCTGCACCGGCAGCCAAGTAAGTTTCTGAAGAATTATGTTTTTCAAAAATAAAAAAGCATCCTTTGTCGTTTACACAGCAGGCGCAGCGGTCTTGAAAAAGATCGCTGAGCCTATTGCTGTTGTCACTCCGGAAATCCGTCAGCTTGCCGATGAAATGATCAAGGCGATGCGTTATTTCAATGGAATCGGTCTGGCGGCTCCCCAATATGGCAAATCATTGCGTCTGGTGGTATTTGATGTTCCTGCCGACAACAGTACCGGCACACCGGGAGAGGAGTTCCTTCTGCCCCGGATGCCGATGGCGGTGGTCAATCCGGAAATCGTTATGCGTTCCACGCAGACGGCAGAGCGGGAAGAAGGTTGTCTTTCGGTTCCGGATATTTACGCTCCGGTGGAGCGTCCGGCGACGGTGGTTTTCCGGGCGCAGACTCTTGACGGGGAATTTTTTGAATTTGAGTGCGGCGGATTGCTCGGCCGCTGTATCCAGCATGAACTTGATCACTTGGATGGTTTTCTTTTTACTGACCGTCTTTCTCCGGAAAACTCCCGGAAGATACGCGGTGACTTGAACCGTTTGAAAGCGATCGGTCAGACTTGTGATTACCGGAGGCTCAAGTAAAGATGTTTTTCTGGCGCTCATTTTTCGGGATCTGCCGCGGTCCCCAGGCGGCTCCGGAGTTATTGAAAAACTCATGGAGCAGGGTGTGGTGGCATTTTTTTCTGATCTGTTTTTTTTGTGCGCTTTTTATTGGTATTGCCAACTATTTTCTGATTGAAAAACATTTCCGTACTGCGGTAATAGATTTTTCCAATACCTTTGGTTCCTGGGTGACGTTTTCAGAGAAGGGTATCGTTCCTGAGATAACACCGGATAAGAGCCGCTGGCAGGAACTGCCGGATAATTCATTGCTGATCTATGCCGCGCCTCAGGATCGCAAGGTGTATGAGGATAATTTTCTCAAAGATCGTAATTGGTTTGTGGTCTGGAATCCGGGGACAGTTGCCTGTTTCGTCCAAAATGAGGGATTGTGGCAGATTACGGTTTGCGGCGGAAGTGCTGATGGAAAAAACGCAGAAGACGAAAATGAACTGCCGGCACTTACTGATGTAAAATATGATTTGGATTTTCCAGCAATGAAAGCGGAGTTCAACAAGGTTATTTCCGCGGATGTACCGGCGAAGTTGGATTTTGCCGGATTGGAAAAACAGGGGGGGCTCAGCAGTCGTCAGCTCTTTTTTGTCTTGTTGTTTTCCTTCTCTGCAGTAACGGCAGTCGGGTATTTTCTGATCAGTTTTTCATCGATACTGTTTATTACCTTTTTCTTCTCAGTGCTGTTCAAGATATTTTCCGGCGCCCGTTCCAGCGGGATGCCTTTTGGCAATTTGTGGAAACTTGCATTGTATGCGGCATTCCCGGTGCTGCTGGTGGTGAGCTTTTTCCCGGCGTTTCAACTGCCCGGAAGTGCGTTTTATACGAATTTCTTTATGATCGGCTGGGCAGTTTATCTTTTTGTGATATTGAAGTATTTGGCGCTGAATCAGCATGAGGTTGAGGAAGCGGGAGAGGAAACTGATAATGAGTGAAAATGATATTTTCCGGACGAGCCGGTGGTATGCTGATTTGGAGCAGTTTACCTGGCCGACCAAGTTTATCAAATTGCAGGAAAAAATGATTTCTGCATTGGCATCCGGCATGGATGAGGATGAGGCGCAGGAGTTCCTTTATTCCACAGAGGGAAAAGAGATGATGGGGGAATTGACTGAACCATTGTCGGATATTCCCGGTAACGCATTTATTTTTACCGATGTCTGTGCGCCAACGGATACGGAGCGTTTTGCCAGCAAGCGCGGAGCGGTCTATTCTCCCCGCAGTGCGCTGTTTTATCTGTTGCAGAGCAAGAAGGTCGCTCAGGCGGCGGCGAATGGCGAGGTGGAATATATTTGTCTGCGTCCCTTCCGCCGGATCACCCGTGCCAGAGAATTCCGGTTGTTTATTTACGAAGGTAAATTATCGGCAATGAGCCAGTATCATCTGATCCGTCATTTCCGGCGTTTGGAAGGGGTCAAGGAGAGATATTGGGAACGGGCAGTGGAGTTCGTGAAAAAGGTCATTTGGCGGCTGCCGGTCAAAACTCTGGTGATGGATGTGTATTTGACCTCATCCAATGGATTTTTGGTGATCGATCTGAATCCGTGGGGCGGAAAAACAGATCCTTTGCTGCTGCGTACATGGGATCGTGATTGGAGTACTCCGGCCGGTATTCAGCTCATGGCACCGCCGACGGCAGTGACCGGTGATGTAAAAGTTTCGTTTTAAGCTATTCCCAAAGCGGCAGTTGAGCGGAAAATTCGTTCAACTGCCGTTTTCTATCCCGGTAATCCGGGAGAACTTTTTCCACAGTTTTCCAGAATGCGGGGGAGTGATTCAATTCTGTCAGGTGTGCTAATTCATGGATGATTACATAGTCCACGCAGGGCAGGGGGCATTGGATCAACTTCCAGCTGAATGAAATGGTTTTCTTTGCTGAACATGAACCCCAGCGCTGTTCGGCAGAAGATATTTTTATTTGAGACGGAGAAACTTTCATCAGCGGAATAAAGAGCTGGATACGCTCATGGATGATGTTTTTTGCCAGCTCCCGGTAAAGGGCTGTCATTGACTTGCGCATATCTTCCTTAGTACCGCGCGGGATCATGAATTTCTGATCAAAAAGATGCAGACGGCCGGTCAGGTGGAGCGGATAGTATTTCCCCAGAAGGGGGAAAGTAGTGTTTTCCTGAAAAAACGGATGAACCCGCCGCGGAGTTTTGGCTCTGAGACGGGCGATAACCTCCCCGTTGGCGGCGATGATCCGCCGGATCACAGAAAGGGTGCAATTTTGCGGAGCAAGCACTTCCAGCACTCCATCCGGCGCGATCCGCAAGGCGATCCGTTTGCGCCGGGAGGAGCGGGTAACTTTGAACTCATTCTCCATCGGCGAGGAATTTTTCCGCATCCATGGCGGCTTTTGCACCCATTCCGGCGGCGATGATTGCCTGCCGATAGCGGGGATCACAGCAATCGCCGGCGGCAAAAACACCGGGGATATTGGTCAGAGTGGTATTGGGTTTGACCACGATAAAGCCTGCCAGATCGGTTTCGATTCCGGCTCCGCGGAAAAGCTCACTGCATGGCGTGTGACCGAGAGCTGTAAACAGTGCCGAACAGGGCAGAAGAGTCTCTTTATTGAACTCCCGGTCGACAAAGCGTACTCCGGAAACCTTCCGGTCGCCGACGATTTCGGTGATCAATGCGTTGAGGTGAAACTTGATTTTCGGGTGCTTTTTTGCCCGCTCCTGCATGATAAGTGAGGCGCGCAGAGAATCCCGGCGGTGGATCAGGTGGACTTCGGAGGCAAAACGGGTGAGGAAAAGAGCCTCTTCCATGGCGGAATCTCCGCCCCCGGCAACCGCGACCGGCACATTTTTATAGAAAGCTCCGTCGCAGGTGGCACAGGCGGATACTCCATTTCCCCACAAGCGCTCTTCTCCGGGGACTTCCAGTTTGCGGGGTGTCGCCCCGGAAGCGATGATGACTGCGGCACATTCAAGCTCTCTGCCGTCGGAAACGGTCAGGTGATGAGGACCGCCGGGGGTGAATTTTACCGCGGTGATCTCTTCATATTCAACGTAAGCGCCGAATTTTTCAGCCTGACTTTGCATATCCATGATCAAATCGAAACCGCCGATGCCGTCGCGGAAACCGGGGAAGTTTTCCACATCGCCGGTTTGAGTGAGCAGACCGCCGGGGACATTGCCGGCAAAAACCAGCGGTTTCAATCCGGCGCGGGCAGCGTAGATCGCTGCTGTCAAACCTGCCGGGCCATTACCGATAATGATGAGTTTTTCCATAAAATTTCACCTGTTTTTCATTTGAATTATTTTTGAAATCATATCCACAATCTAAAAGTACATCAAAATAGTTCTTTTTTCTACTGTCGGAATGAATAATTTAGTTTTTTTTTCGGATTTTGTTTGACTTTGGAGGAAAATGTAGTATATTTTCCTTGAATTGTGAACTAAACTAACAAACTGTGAAAAATGCGTTCTGCTTATGTTTCCGGTAAACGCCGGATCTTTGAAAAATTACGTCGGGAGGGAAGGATTTCCCGGGCTGAGCTTGCCCGGAAGTGTGCATTGACCCGTCCGGCAGTTTCCGCGATCGTTGAAGAGTTGATTGCCGCCGGAATGGTGCGGGAGCTTGGTCCCGGCAGATCCACCGGAGGCAAGCCGCCGATCATGCTTGAATTTGTTCCTGAGGCGCGCTGTGCCATTGGAATAAATCTGGGTGGTGACGGTTTGATCGAAGGGGTGTTGTGTAATCTTTCCTGCGGCGTGCTGCGTTCAGAAGCAGTGGCGTATGAAAACGACTTTGAAAATATTCTCAGCGGCACGGAAAAGTTGATCCGTCTGCTTTCGCCTCACATGAGCAGCGGGGTGCTTTCCGGAGTGGGTATTGCTGTTTCCGGAATGGTGAACAGCAATGGCGAAGTGGTAAATTCCCGCTTGGATATTGCCGGAAAACCTCTGGCAGCATTATTGGAAAAGCGAACCGGTGTTCCGGTGCGTATTGAGCGGCGCCCCAATGCGGCAGCTCTGGCAGAGGCACTTTTCGGAGCCGGCAGTGACGCATCACGTCTGGTTTATCTGACCAGCGGTATCGGTGTCGGTGCCGGATTGGTGGCAAATTGCGAAATTTTTGCCGGGAGCAACGGTTTTGCCGGAGAGGTGGGCAGACTGCGTTTGCCGGATTCCCGGGTTCTGGAAGAGGCGGCGCGTCCACGGGCAATGCTGGATGAATATGCTGAAAAGACCGGTGAAAATCTTGATATGGAAGAGTTTATCCGGAGATTTTTTGCCCGGGATGAAAAAGCCAATCAAATCGTTATGAATAATGCCCGTTATCTGGCGTATGCTGCGGCAGTGGCTGCCAACTTGTTCGATCCGGATGCGGTCGTTCTCGGTGGTGATGTGTTGGAATTCGGTGACCGTCACTTTGAGATGTTCAAAGAAGAATTTTTCTCCATGTCAGTTGCCTCCGGCATGGATCAGCATCCGGCGGTATTGCGTTCTGTTTTCGGCCGTCGCGGTGTCGCGGTGGGCGGGGCTCAGATAATATTAGATTCATTAGTTCAGTAATCCATTTAACATGAAAGGGTAAAGAAAATGGACGTGAAAATTTTTGAAGATAAATTTGCTCTCGGCAAAGCTGCTGCCGCGCTCGGTGCGGAGAAGATCCGTGCCGCTATCGCCAAAAAAGGCAGCGCCAATGTGATTCTGGCGACCGGAGCAAGTCAGTTTGAAATGCTGGCGGCATTGCTGGAAGAGAAGAATATCGACTGGAGCGTGGTGAAATTCTTCCATCTGGATGAATATGTCGGTCTGCCGATCACCCATCCTGCCAGCTTCCGTCTCTATCTCTGGACTCGTTTTATCCAGAAACTTCCGGTTCCCCCGGCTGCGTTTTTCCCGGTCAACGGTTCCGGCAAAGATCTCAAAGCGGTGCTGGCTGAACTTGAGAAAAATATTACTGAGAACCCCATCGACGTGGCGTTTGTCGGTATCGGTGAAAATGGTCACCTGGCTTTCAATGATCCCCCGGCTGACTTTGATACCGAAGATGCTTATCTGGTTATCGAACTGGAAGAGCGCTGCCGCAAACAGCAGTTGGGCGAAGGCTGGTTCCCGACCTTTGACGATGTCCCGACTCACGCTATCAGCATGAGCGTCAAGCAGTGCATGAAGAGTGCCAGCATCATCAACAGTGTGCCGGATCTGCGCAAAGCCGAAGCGGTCAAAGCCGCGTTGGAAGGACCGGTCACCAATATGTGTGCTGCCAGTATGCTGCAGCTGCATCCGGATTGCACCACCTTCCTTGACAAAGATTCTGCCTCTTTGCTGACCAAGTGAGAAGATGGTAACAGAATTCATATTTGTCCGTCACGGTGAGACTGATGCGAACCGTGAGGGAATACTTCAGGGGAGCATGGATGTTCCCCTGAATGTTATCGGCATCCGTCAGGCGGAAGCGGCGGCAGAGTATTTGAAAAATATTCATTTCGATGCCGCCTTTGCCAGTCCGCTGAAACGTGCCGCTCAGACGGCGGAAATTGTGACTGCTGCCAACAGTGAACCAGTCGCGCTGGAGCTGAATGATGCTTTGCGGGAGTGGTGTTGCGGCAAAATTGACGGCTTGAAATGGGAAGACATCCACGCATCTTACGCCAAAGAGGCGCGTTCTTTTTGTTTTGAGCAGATCGATACCCAAATGCCGGGAGGCGAATCCGGTTGGGAGTTTCAACACCGGGTGGAAAATTTTATCCGGGAACTTGCTGACCGTTTCCCCGGGAAACGGGTGCTGCTGGTTTCGCATGGAGGGGTTTTGCAGCGGATATTCCGTCTGGTTGCCGGAGTGGTGAGTGAAGGAAATATGATCCCGCTGGCAGGAAATGCCTCGGTCAGTTCTTTTATTTTCAATCACAAACTCAATGCATGGCAGTTGACATCGTGGAATATGCGGGAGCATCTGAATGGGATTCCGCAGCATATTTCCCGGGTTCTCTGAAAGAAAAATATAAACCGTGGTTTGTTGAAAACTGCGGTTTTATTTTTCGCGCTGTTCCCGACAAGAGTAGATGATTCTTGGGGAAGGGAAAATCCCGACCCTTTTCAAAAAAAGCAATATTTTTGTAACGTAATGTCAGTTCCGCGTTTGCAATTATCCAACTGCACATGCGAAAGGGCGATTTTCAATATGTCATGCAGTAACTCCGGCGAAAAATCACCAGAATAAATCATCTGCCAGAGTGGGGGACAGAGCCTGTTTTTTTTGTCACCCCATGCCGGTAACAGATCGTTATTTTTGGGTCAGAAGTTCATGCCACAAGGCAAAATCCGGGGGCAGGGGGGAGGTGAAATTCATTAAATCTCCGGTTGCCGGATGAGGGAGTGAAAGTTTCCAGGCGTGGAGCATTTGACGCTCAACTCCGGAAATCATGACCTTTTTGCCGCCGTAAAGTTCATCCCCGATGATCGGCAGTCCGACAGAACTTAAATGGACTCTTATCTGGTGAGTTCTGCCGGTGAAAATTTTTACTTCCATAAGAGCAAAAGGAACTCCGTCGATCACCTTTTGTGCCACGACCCGATAACTGGTGTGAGCTTCTTTGCCGTTGCGTTCAACTACTGCCATTTTTTGCCGGTTGACCGGATGTCTGCCGATGAGGGTTTTCAATTCCCCGGTGGGCTGTTGGGGGACACCGCGGCAAACTGCAAGATAGGTTTTTCCGGTTTTCCGGTCGGCAAATGCTTTGCCGAGCTTGAATTTCGCTTCAACCGTTTTGGCAACAGCCAGACAGCCGCTGGTATCTTTATCCAGCCGGTGAACGATCCCCGGGCGCGTTGCATCATCGGCAGTGAACTCTTCCGCCATTGCCGGATAACGGCTGATAAGTGCGTTGACAACGGTTCCTTCATAATTGCCCGGGGCAGGGTGGACAACTACTCCGTGAGGTTTGTCGATTACCAGAAAGTGAGCATCTTCGTGAAGAATGGTAAATTCAAACGGTTCGGCGCTGATGGTTTCCGTATCCGGCGTTTCCGGAATGAGGATATTCAGAAGCATACCGCTTTTTACCGGGAAACGGGGTTGGGTAACGGTCGTGCCATCAACGGAAACTGCACCGTCTTTTATCAGATTTTGCAGAAAAGTTCGCGAATAATCCGGTAAAAAATGAGCCAGAGCGCGGTCAAGTCTGCCGGTATTGGAATCGGTTGCCGTGAATTTATGCGCGTTTTTCATGACGGATAAAGTAGTAGAGTAATCCGGCGCCCACAGGAATCAGCAATATTCCGATCCATTGTGCCGGAGTCAGATTCCAATAGAGAACGTTGTCCCCGCGCAGAGTTTCATTGATACAGCGCAAAATGCCGTAGATGATCAAATAAGCGGAAACGACCGTGCCGCGTTTACCTTTTTTCAGCAGCCAGCAGTAGAGAATACAGAGCAGAAAGTTTTCTCCGGCTTCCAACAGCTGCACCGGGTGAACTGGGAGTCCTTTGGTTTGCAGAAAGAGCAGAGTCCCTTCCGGAGCAGTTACGCCCCAGAATGAATCCGTGGCTCTGCCGAAACAGCATCCGTTGAGGAAACAGCCGATCCTGCCGAAGCCGTGAGCCGCTGCCATCGCCGGAGCAAAAATATCCAGCACCCGGATGGTGTCAAGATGATTTTTTCTGGTGTAAACGATAATGGATAGAAAAGCGAGGATAAATCCGCCGTAGAAGACCAGACCGCCTTCGTGGATGAAGAATATCCGGATCAGATCATTGCGGTATTGATCGAAAAACTGGACAACGTAAAATATTCTGGCTCCGAGTATTCCGGCGACCAGAGCAATGATCAGCATCGTGCCGCATTGATCTTTGGAAAGTTTCGCATAATCCCGGTTGCGGTCAAGAAGCCATGAGGCGATGAGAAATCCGCATGCCGCCATAACACCGTACCAGCGGATGGTTAAATTGCCGATCTCCAGAGCGATAGGGTACATTTATTTACTCTCCTTTTCCGGTTTACGTTCTTTAGCACAAAAGTCGATTGCCAGAACCAATGCGATCCCCCCCAGAACCGAAAGAATTATCCACGGCAGCAGAGTATTGTTTACCGGGGCATCAAGAACGAGTTTTTTGGTGATGAATTCCTCATGCTGCCACGGCCAGAGACGGGGAGTTGCTCCGAGCATGAACCCGATCAATGCGGCGATGGTGGCATTTGCACAATATTTCAAAAGCCAGTTGAGCAGATGGACAAAAAGTCCCAATCCGATGATTGCCCCGATGGAAAGCAGAGCAATGTCGCAGATTTCATCCAGATGCCACCGGAAATTAGCAACGTTGGCAACCGCTCCCCAGACCCGCTCATACTGACCGAAGATCAGCAGGAGAAATGAGCCGGAAAGTCCGGGCAGGATCATGGCAATGATGCAAATTGCCCCGTAAAGCATGAGCATGTACCACTGGGTGCCGCCGGAAATCGGAACCAGAGAGATGATCAAATATGCGGCGACAGTGCTGACGATCAGGGATATGATGGCTCCGAGAGTCCATTTTTTTACTTGCCGCTGTACGGTGATGATGCTGGAAATGATCAAGCCGAGGAAGAAGGCGTAGGTCAACTGCTGATGCTCTTCCAGCAGCCAGACGACCAATTTTGCCAACGTCGCAAACGAGGCGAGCAGACCGAGACCGATGCCGATCAGGAAACGCCATTGGATACGGGCGTTGAGTGCTTTCCATTCGGCGGAAAAGAGGAGTTTTATGGTTTCGATGCTGGCTATGGAGCGGATCGCTTCGGTAAGGTCGTTGAATGCTCCGAGGATAAAGAGCATGGTACCGCCGGAAACTCCGGGGATGACGTTGGCGCCGCCCATACAGAAGCCGACAAGGAAGTTGTAGATATCGTTGAGAAAAGGAGATTTTTTGCTCATGGTAAAAGCTCCGGAGTTGAAATTGTCTCATGAAAAATAAAAATGGCAACCCCGCCAGGACTCGAACCTAATCTAAATGGACCAAAACCACTTGTGCTACCATTACACCACGGGGTTGCACGGATGCTTAACATTTTTTTAATATAACCTGCTTTTTGGATTTTTCCAGAAGTTTTGAAAAAAAAATGGTATAATTTATACACATTATGCATAAATCATGGACTTTTTTCGAAAAAAGAGCGCTTTTGTGTTAAAAAAACTTGCGTTATTGAGATTGGGAGATTATATTTATTAAGAGTATTGTGACAGTTTGTACATTTTTGCCGGTACAGCTGGAGTGATAAAATTATTTCAACCAAGAGAAAGGTTTGTGAAAATGCTTAAAAAAGTGTCGTTGGTTATTTTGTTTGCCATGAGCGCCGCTCTTCTTCATGCTGCGCCGTGGATGTCCCACAACTCCCGCCGGGCGCCGAAAACTCTGGTCGTTGTCGGCAATTACAGCACTCCCCGTTTGATGGCATCTACGATCAAAGCATTGACCAGCCAGCCCTATTTGATCATCGACGGCAAAGAGAACAAGTATTATATGGTTTTGAGTAAAGTCACTGTGCAGGTTCCGCCGGAAAAACTTGATGTTTACATCAATCAGCTCAATCCCCGCCGGATGGTCATTATCGGTGATGAGCGTTTTGTCACTCTGCCGCAGGAGCAGATGCTCAGAAAGATCAATTTGAAACGTATTCCGATCGTCCGTATTTACGGCGGTGACTGGGGACGTATTGCTGAAGAGCTGGACGATCTGCTCAATATCGGCAACCTTTCCCGTGAGTTCCGCCGCAACTATTACGAGCAGTTTATGAGTGATCCCCGTTTGCGCGACCCTGCCAAACAGGATGCTCCTGCCGCTCCCGCCGCTCCCGCTGAAGCTGCGCCGGCTGCTGATGATGATGCTCCGGTTGCGGAGCCGGTTGAATTGCCTGCCAACTGATCGGGTGAATTATGTCGCACCTCTACCGCATTGCAGTTAACAGTTTTCGAGAAGCACTCCGCGAGCCGGTCTACTTTCTGATGCTCTTCGGAGCATTGCTGTTGATCGGTCACTATCCGTGGATGACGCTGTTCGTTTTCCGCGAACAATTGAAATTGGTGTTGGATGGTGCGATGGCGACAAGCATGTTCTTTTCGCTGGCGGTTTGTGTTTTGTGTGCCACGACCACGATTTCCCGGGAGATGCGTAACGGTACGGTGCTGCTGCTTTTGAGCAAACCGATCACCCGTTTCAGTTTTGTAATGGGAAAAATTGCCGGAATAATGGCGGCATCACTGCTTTTCTGTCTGATTTGCAACTGTGCATCGGTCATTTCCATTTATATTGCCGTAGATCAGTTCCGTATGGAAATGGGGCTGTATATCGCGTTTGTGGTGCTGGTTTTCATCTCCTGCATTGCCGGTATGGTGATGAACTATCTGCGCGGATCGTCGTTTTCTGAGTATTCGGTATATGCCGTGTTGGTGTTGATCGGTGGGATGATGCTTTTTTGCCTGAAGTTCCAGCCCCATCCGGAGATGTCTCTTGCGAACCTGGCGCGGGCGCTGGTGCTGCTCTTCCCCGCGGTGGTGGTGATGTCTGCTCTGGCGGTGGGATTTGCCACCCGCTTTGATGTGGTTCCCAGCATGTGTTTGTGCAGTCTGCTCTTTTTCCTCGGCTTGCTTTCATCCTATCTTTTCGGGGGGACTTTTACCGATCCGACATTGGCTATGCTGGCATCGCTGGTTTATGCGGCAATTCCCAACTGGCAGTTTTTCTGGATGGCGGATGCAATGGCAGTAAACCGCAATATCCCGGTTTATTATGTGTGGTGGTGTTTTGCTTATGCCGCCGTTTATTCGGTGATCGTTATCGCCTGGGCAGTGGTATTCTTCCAAAATCGTGAAGCTGCCGGAGCAAACCGGTAATTTCAGGAGCAGCGCCCGATGGATAAAACGCAGGAAAAGTGTAACCTTATCGTTTTATCCCGGGTGGATTCAACCAATACTTACGCCAAAAATAATTTTTACACTCTGGATGACGGGTGTGTTGTGTCGGCTCTGGAGCAGTATGCCGGCAGGGGAAGACTTGGGCGCAAGTGGTTCAGCGAAGCAGGCAAGGCGATTTGTGCAACTGCGGTGCTGAAAAATGTCGATCAGCCGTTTCATGCCGGGATCATTGTGGGACTGGCGGGCTTGGAGCTGATCCGGGAGTGCCTGCCGGAAGAGTTTGTGTTTCTGAAGTGGCCCAATGATATATATGTCAATGAGTTCAAAATAGCGGGGATACTTTCTGAAGGCGTGGTGGAAAAAGGCGCCTTGGCAGGGGTGGTTTCCGGAATAGGTTTGAATGTCAATCAGAGTAACTCTGAATTGGCAGAAGTAATGTCTCCGGCAACGTCGCTGGCGATTTGTGCGGGGAAGGAGTTTTTTCTTGAAAAGTTGCGTCAGGAACTTGCAGAAAAGATAAAAAAATATTATATTATGTATCGATCAAATTCCGGGGATATTCTCCGATCATGGCGGGGGGAAAACCGTCTTATCGGCGAAAATCTGGTTTTGATATCACCTGATGGTCAAGAGAGACAGGGGTGTTTTATTGACATCGGTGAAGATGGAGGAATGATACTTGAATCACCGGGTGGTGAGATTTTCCATTTCGATTGCGGAGATGTGAAGATCAACGTATCATTGATAAATTTTAATTTGTTGTCAGACAAATATAAACAAAAAAAGATCTGATGGTCACAGCACCGTAAGATCGACCAAAAAAAAGGAGTACCTATGAGCGAAAAACTTCTCGCCGGACTTCAGTTGATGGTCTTTGGTATGGGGATGGTTTATGTCTTCCTTATTATCATGATCTATTGCATGAAGTTGATGTCCAAAATCGTCGCGCCGATTGCCGCGAAACAGAAAGCAGCAGAAGCAGCTGCCAAAGCTGCTGCCGCCAAACCGGCTGCCGCTTCCGGAAATGACGCTGCACTTGCCGCCGCGGCGGTTGCTGCAGTTGCCGCCAAAATAAAGTAATTTCAATAAACAAAAACAAAAATCAGGTGTATAAATGAAAAAAATCAAATTCATGGATTGCTCGTTCCGTGACGGATTCCAGTCCTGTCTCGGTGCCCGGGTCAAAACAGAAGATTTCCTCCCCGCGCTTGATGCCGCGGTGAAAGCCGGTATCAACCACATTGAAATCGGCGGCGGAGCCCGTTTCCAGGCGCTCTATTTTTACTGCCAGGAAGATGCTTTTGAAATGATGGATAAATGGCGGGAAACCGTCGGACCGGATGTCAATTTGCAGACTCTTTCCCGCGGCGTGAACGTGGTCGGTCTTTCCAGCCAGTCCAGCGACATCATCGATCTGCATGCCAAACTTTTCAAGAAACACGGCATTACCACTATCCGTAACTTCGATGCGCTCAATGACGTGCGCAACCTCGATGTTTCCGGTCGTGCCATTGCCAAACACGGTTTGAAACATCAGGTCACGGTTACTTTGATGGGATTGGCTCCGAACCTTACTGAAGCCTATGCCCACACCCCGAAATTTTACATTGACCGTTTGAATGAGATCCTCGCTTCCGGAATTCCTTTTGACAGCGTTGCTTTCAAAGATGCTTCCGGCACCAGCACTCCCGCCACCGTTTTTGAAACTGTCAAAATGGCGCGTGAGATCCTCGATGCCAACTATGGCGCCGGTGCCAAAGAGATCCAGTTCCACACCCACGACACTGCCGGTATGGCGGTTGCCTGTAATATGGCGGCTATCGAAGCAGGTGCTGATGTGATCGACCTTGCCATGAGTCCGCTTTCCGGCGGTACCTGCGAAGCTGATATTCTGGTTATGTATCAGAGACTGCGCGGCACGGATTACACTCTTGATATTGATCCGGAAAAGATCCTCGGCGTGGAAAAAATCTTTGAAAAATGCAAAGTCGGATCGTAGCCATGTCGTTCTGTGAGCCAAGGAGTTGTGTTCTTCTCTTGTCTTCCTAAGACCGCTTGGCCTCCGACTTATTCTGGTTATGTATCAGAGACTGCGCGGCACGGATTACACTCTTGATATTGATCCGGAAAAGATCCTCGGCGTGGAAAAAATCTTTGAAAAATGCA
>JAZUPS010000074.1:0-5943 GCA_045605305.1 Victivallaceae bacterium | reverse complement strand
AACTCAAATCATTTGAAGTTATTCACAGCACCAGATAAGAAAGTTGTTAATGAATCATGAGTAATACGTTTCTGTTCTCTCAACCAGAGTGTTCTGCTTGCGGTGGATTTGCGGCGGCGATCCGGGAAAAAAACCGATCTTCCGGCAGCAGAGTTTCTGGGGTACTGGGAAAATCCCCCTTACCGCTCGGCAACTGCCGGTGTGCGGGTCAGTCTCTACCGCTGGAAAACTCCTTCACCCTACCGGGAAGTGATCGCCGCAGGCAACTTCACCCGCAAAGCTCTGCCTGCCGGATCGACGCTGGAAAAAGGAGATTATACCGACTTGTGGAACGGTAAGAAACTTGATGCAGGAGAATTGAAAACACTCCCAATCCCTGCCAATCATTTCCTGATCATCGGAGTAAAATAAAGAACTTTCAATAATGAAAAAGAAGGATTTACAATAATGGAAAAAGTACGTTTCGGTATTATCGGTGCTGATTTGAAACTCCGGGCCAATCTGGTCTTTAACAACTATCCCAAAGACCGTGGCGAATTGGTCGCCGTTTGCGACCATAATCCGGCAATGCTGGAAAAACTCTGTCAGGAACGCCCGGAATACAGCAAGCTCAAACTCTACTCTTCCGCCACTGACCTCATCGCCGATAAAGAACTGGATGTCGTCTTTATCATGGTCAGAGATCAGTATCATGAAGAGTTGGCATGCGCCGCTCTGGAAGCCGGGAAAGCGGTCTATCTGGAAAAACCCATGGCTTTGACCATCGAAGGATGCGATCATATTCTGGAAACCGCGTACCGTACCCGCGGCAAACTTTTCCTCGGCCACAATATGCGTTATGCGGAAAGTATCCTCAAAATGAAAGAGGTCATCGATTCCGGTATTATCGGCAATATCCAGAGCGTCTGGGTACGGCACTTTGTCAGCTACGGCAGCTGTTACTTCCGCCACTGGTGCAGCAAGCAGGAAACCTGTACCGGTCTGCTGCTGCAAAAGGGCAGTCACGATATCGACATCATCCACTGGCTCGCCGGATCTTACACCACCCGGGTCGTGGGAATGGGAAGATCTTCGGTCTATATCAACAATACCGGAAGGCTCGCTCCGGGAGAAGCTCCTGACCGGCAGATCTCCTTTTCCGCTCAAGCCTGGCCGCCCCGGGAACTTAAAGGACTTGCATCTGAAATCGATGTGGAAGATCACAATATGATCCTCATGCAGCTGGCAAACGGCGTGCAGGCCAGTTATGAACACTGTATGTACACCCCCGACAGTGAACGCAACTACACCTTCATCGGTGATAAGGGCCGGGTGGAAAATATCGGTGACTTCGGTGATTGCGAAATCCACGTATTCACCAGCCGCACCCGCCGGAGCCGTCCGGATATAATCTATAAACTGCGGGAAAAACCCGGAGCACACGGCGGCTCGGATCCGGAGATCATCAAAGCCTTTTTCGACTATGTCCAGCTGGGTAAAAAACCGGCAGTCTCCCCCGTGGCGGCACGGTATGCCGTTGCCACCGGATATATGGGACACCAATCCATGCGCAACGGCAACATGCCTATGGATATTCCGGAATTATCTCCCGAATTGATCCAATATTTTGAAGGAAAATAAGCACCATGAAAAGCCTGAAAGCACTCCTTTTCGCTTCGCTGTTTACGTCAGCTCTTCTCCTTGATGCTGCAGTGGAACTTCCGGCGATCTTTTCCGATCACGCGGTACTTGCCAGACGCAACGGAGTTCCGGTTTTCGGTACAGCCGCTCCCGGAGAGACGGTGACAGTCAGATTCAATGGTCAGCAGCGCACAGTCAAAGCAGATGCCGACGGCAGATTTATTGTCCGGCTCGATCTTGCCGACTGCGCCAAAGGTGCCTATGAATTACAGGTCAATGACCGGGTGATCAAAGATGTGCTGGTGGGCGAAGTTTTTCTGGCTTCCGGTCAGAGCAATATGGAGTTCACCCTCAGCGGTTCACTCGGATTGGCTGAGGTGCTGAAACAGCCTGCCAACGGGGAGATAAGATACTTTAAGACCGGCAACCGTTACAGCCTTGTCCCCACAAAAAAGATGAGCGGCAAATGGGTCATTGCCGAAGCGTCGGCACTGCCTAAATTTTCTGCGATAAGTTACTTTTTTGCCCGGAAACTGCATCAGCAGCTTGGCACTCCGGTGGGTATCGTTGACTCCAGCTGGGGCGGAACTCCCATTGAGTGCTGGATGAGCGAAGAGAGTTTGAAGCCTTTCCCGGTTACGGTAAAGGTGGGAAAAGAAGCTCTGGAAAGAGAGAAAAATTATCCGGAAGTATTCAAAAAGTTTCTGGCAGATATTACCGCATGGCAGAAAAAATACAACCGGGATGACACTCCCGTAAAATTTCCCGGCAGCGATGCCAAATGGCAGCCTCACTCCGGAAGCGGTATGCCCGGCAACGGTATCTTGTGGCTGCGCAACCGGATCACTATAACCCCGCAGGAGTCGGAAAAAGGTTTTCTTCTGCGGCTCAACCGCATATACTCTCCCGTACAGGTTTTTATCAGCAAAGTCAAAGTGGCGGAGTTCCCCCCGGAATCGGCATGGCGGAATGATATTCTGGTCATCCGGGTTCCCGGCGGCAAAGTTCCTGCCGGAGAACACGAAGTGCTGCTGCGCTATTTCAGCAATGTGGACTACATGTATTTCCCCCAGCCTCACCGTTACGGAGCTTGTGTCATCAACGGCAGAAACTGGGAACTTTACCGGGAAAAGGATTTCGGCAAACCTGCCGGAAAGATGTTGAAGGAACGTCCGGTTCACCCCGGAGTGGCTCCGTCGCCGGTAACCAAATGGTCGCGCCTTTACAATGCCATGATCTATCCGCTGCTGCCCTACCGTTTCAGCGGAGTGATCTGGTATCAGGGCGAAGCCAATGCCGGAAGACCGGCGGAATATGCGAAAATCTTCCCGGCAATGATCCGGGATTGGCGGAAAAAATTTGAAGATCCCGCCTTGCCGTTCCTCTTCTGCCAGCTGGCATCTTACCGGCTGCCGGTGGCTGATCCGGGCAATACCGGCACCTGGCCCCGGCTGAGGGATGCCCAAAAAGCAGCTCTCAAACTGAAAAATACCGGCATGGCGGTTTTGACCGATGTCGGCGAAGCTCTGGATATCCACCCCCGGAATAAAAAAGTTCCCGGCGAAAGAGTGGCAGATCTGGCACTTTCGTTGATCTATCAGCGTAAGATCCCCTGCCGCGGTCCGGAAGCGGTCAAAGCTGTGCGCCAAGGGGACAAGGTGGAAATAACCTTTGAATACGGCAAACTTACGGCGGCAAAACTTCCGGAAAAGGTGATCCACAAAAGCAGCAACGGTACATTCGGCAAACTTATCCGCCGTTCACCGGGAAGCACACTGGAAAGTTTCGCCCTTGCCGGCAGAGACGGCAAATGGTTCTGGGCTGACCGGGCAGAGATCAATGGCAACTGTGTAACGCTGTTTTCGTCAAAGGTTCCCCATCCGGTAAAAGTCCGTTTTGCCTATACCGATTTCCCGCTGGCAAACTTATTTAACGATGCCGGTTTGCCGGCAGTACCATTTGAATTGGAAATTTTGGAAAAGTAGTGTTATTTTATATTGAAGAGAAGTAATTTCAAAAGCGATTTTATCAATCGAGAGGTCGGAAAATGAAAAAAATGTGTCCTGAATGGCTGAAAAGTGCCGTTTTTTATGAAATATATCCTTCAAGTTTTTTTGACAGCAATGGCGATGGTATCGGAGATTTGCCCGGAATCATCAGCAAACTGGATTACCTCACCTCCCTCGGGGTGAATGCGGTCTGGCTCAATCCCTGTTATGAATCCACCTTTGCCGACGGCGGTTACGATATTTCCGATTACCGCAAAGTAGCTCCCCGTTACGGGAGCAACGAAGATCTTATCCGCCTTTTCAAAGAGGCTGACAAACGGGGAATAAAGATCTGTCTGGATCTGGTCGCCGGACACACCTCCATCGAACACCCCTGGTTCAAAGAGTCCGCCAAAGCGGAAAAGAACGCCTATTCCAACTACTACATCTGGAACAACAGCTGGCTGGAATCCACCGGCGGTTTGCACATGGTTTCCGGTATGGCGGAGCGGGATGGAAGTTTCCTCAACAACTATTTCACCGTGCAGCCGGCGTTGAATTACGGTTTTGCCAACCCTGACCCGGCATTTCCGTGGCAGCTGCCGGTGGATCATCCGGATGTATTGAAAGTCCGGGAAGAGATAAAAAATGTCATCCGGTTCTGGTTGGATCTCGGTGCCGCCGGATTCCGGTGCGATCTGGCGCCCTCTCTGGTCAAGAAAGACCCCGGAAAAATCCAGACTATGGCGTTCTGGCGGGAAGTGCGGGATATGATCGATGCCGAGTACCCCGAAGCGGCATTGATCGCCGAATGGGCATACGCGCCCCAATCGTTGAAAGCCGGATTCCACTGCGACTTTCTGCTCCACTGCGGAACCCCCGGTTATACCACCCTTTTCCGCAACGAACCCAAACGGGATCTCTGGAAAGGTATCGACAAAAGCGCCTTTTATGAGAAAGACGGCAACGATTATACGGTAAAAAATCCCAACAGTTACTTTGATGCCGCCGGTCTGGGGGATATTGATGCCTTTCTCAAAACTTACCTTGACCACTATGAACGCACGAAAAATGACGGATTCATCTCCATTCCCACCGGCGACCACGATATGCCCCGTATCAGCGACTTCCGGGATGAACAGGATTTGACGGTGGCATTCGCCTTTATCCTCACCATGCCCGGAGTGCCATTCATCTATTACGGCGATGAAATAGGTATGCGCAACATCCCCGGACTGGTTTCCAAAGAGGGCGGTTACACCCGGACTCAGGCGCGAACCCCGATGCAGTGGGATTCCGGAAAAAATGCCGGATTTTCCACCGCAGAAGCAGAAAAACTCTATTTGCCCGTGGATAAAGCTGCCGATGCCCCCAACGTTGCAGAACAGCAGAGCCGGAAAGGTTCGCTTTGGAACAACATAAGGGAGCTTATCGATTTGCGTATCAAAACTCCCGCACTGCAGGCGGATGGGGAATTTGCGGTGCTGCAATCGGGTTATCCGTTGATCTATCAGCGGAGCAATGGAGAGGATAAATATTTGATCCTCATCCAGCCTGCCCGTAGAAATTGGCAGACGCAGCTTGCTTTGCCGGGGACAGCCGGACTTTCACCGCTTCTGCCCACAGAAATTTCCGCAACCGTCAATGAGGGCGTGGCGGAATTTTCCGGCAGCGGCACCCAATTCGGCATCTGGAAGATCAACGGGTAAAATTTCCGCCATACAGCGCTGAAAATATTATGGGACTGTTGTAAAAAGCAGTCCCATTTTTCATCCCCTCCCAGCCCCGTATTCCTTTAACATACTGCTCGCGGCAGCAGCTTCGCAAATCAGAACTTACCGCCGCAATCTGAAATAAGCATTGTTGAAGCGCGCAAAAGTCATTGACAAAGCATATTTATGCGAATCAAAATTCACGCTCCGTTTTTATAAGACTTTGATTACCAATTATTCGCACGGGGACACCGGAATTTAACTCAAAAATAGTGTCTTGAAACAAGCAAAAATGGTCTCCATTTATCAGAAAACAATACCTCGGACACCACAAAGCCCGTAATAAACAATTCCGCCGCCTGTCAAAATCCCTGCCATTTATAAAAAAGATTTCTCCGGTGTACATAATTTAAGATTTTTCAACTCAGTACATAGCAAAATGCCACCACAATTAAAGAATTTTGTTCATAACTAACTTTATTATATTTGATATGGAGATAGTTGGCAATAAAGATATTAAAACAAGTATTCCTCCTATACAAAAAAATGTTTTGTCTTTGTCAAAAATTTTATATTTAGCCAAAACATACACAAGTCTATTCCCAAGATGCTTCAAAAGTTCA
>JAZUPS010000073.1:0-2504 GCA_045605305.1 Victivallaceae bacterium | reverse complement strand
GTGCCTGGTGTTTGGCAAGAGTTGATTCAGCTTCAATACGGCGTTTGCCTGCCTGTTCAAAATCGGCGGCGGCAACGAGCATATTTTGGCGGTTTTTATCGTAAGTAGAACGGGATTCGGCGTTACTGGATAAAAGTTTTTCACTGCGCTGAAACATCAAGTTGGCGTATTCCAGATTGGCTTTGGCGGAACGGATCTCTGCATCGATTCGCTGCAATGCCGCCTGTGCCACTGCAAGTTCCGCTTCGGCAATGCGTTTCTGCTGAAGAATATCATCGGCATCCATTTCGACCAGTAAAGTTCCGGTTTTGACCATATCGCCCTGATCGGCATAAAGTTTTTGAATCGCTCCGGTTTCTCTGGGGCTGACGGCAAGGCGGGATTTGCCCTCAAGTGTGCCGGTTCCGAAAACCGTTTGCACAATGGGCGAAGACTTTACTTCAAAAGTTGGAACACTTACCGGAGCAAGTTTCCAAAAATAAAAAACGATTCCGGCAATAAGCAGAACGATTGCCGCCTTGACAATGGTTTTGAAATGGCGTTTCATATAAACTCAATCCTTTTTTGAGTGGCATTTGCAATGACAGGCTTCAGACTTTTTGCAGCATTGCTGTTCTGCTGCCGGGGTAGCGGATAAAGCTGCAAAGAATTGCGAAAGTTCAGCAACATTTTCCCGGATGACGTGGTAATGCATATAGTAACTTTTCTTTTCGCCAACGATGAGACCGGCATTTTTCAGCACCTTCAAATGTACCGAAATAGTTGGTTCTGTTACTTCAAAATGGCGAGCCAGACTGCGGACACACATCCGTTTTTGCAGCAGAAGTTCCACCATCTGCAACCGTATAGGGTGACTCATTGCCTTGAGAACTTGTGATATTTCCATAATTGCCTCCTGTAATATAATATATCACAAAAAATTCAATTAGCAAGTTGACTAATCAAATAAAGCAAAAGAGTGCTTCATGATCAAAAAACGTTTTTTTCATCCAATCAGGAATTGAATTCCATTTTAGACGAAGATTTTTGATTTTTTCTTGATGAAACGGCTTGAAAAAGCCAAAATATCGGCTATATTGGAATTGAATTCCATTTTAGACGAAGATTTGAGGTTTCGTATGTTTATTGAACGGCAGCTTAAAACTATTATAGAAGCAGGAAGTAAGTTTTTTCCGGCAATATTGCTGACCGGTCCGCGCCAGGTCGGTAAGACAACTTTTCTGCGGCGTATGGCAGAACCGGAACGCCGGTATGTAACACTGGATGATGTATCTCTCCGGACATTGGCGCAAGAAGATCCCAGAGGGTTTATTGAAAAATTTGCTCCGCCGGTTCTGATTGATGAAATCCAGTATGTGCCGGAATTGCTGAATTATATCAAAATCGTCATTGATGAACAGCGTTTCAATGATCCGGCAAAAGCCAAAGGCATGTATTGGCTTACTGGTTCACAGCGTTTCCCCTTGATGAAAGGTGTATCTGAATCACTTGCCGGACGCATTGGTATTTTCGAAATGTCCGGATTATCACAATCTGAACTGGCAGATAGAAAAAATACCCCATTTACTCCTGATTTGCAGTTCTCATCAGAAAAAGGCGGTAGTGCAAGCGAACTATTTAAGCGCATCTGGACGGGCTGTTATCCGGAAGTCATCAATGACACGCCACAGGAACGGGACTTCTTCTATTCAAGTTATATAGCCACTTATCTTGAGCGTGACATCCGTAATCTTACGAAGGTTCACGATCTTGATAAATTCTATAAGTTCCTCTGCTCCTGTGCTGCCAGAACCGGTCAGTTGCTCAATAATGCAGATCTTGCCAGAGATGCCGGAATCGACAACAAAACGGCTCAAAGCTGGCTGACGATTCTTACTTCTTCGCGGATCGTATATCTGCATCAGCCATACACCGGAAGCCTTACAGCAAGGTTGGTCAAGACTCCCAAGCTCTATATGCTTGATACCGGATTATGTGCGTATCTTACCCGCTGGCCCACTCCGGAAACTCTGGAAGCAGGCGCAATGAGCGGAGAATTTTTTGAGACCTGGTGTATTTCAGAAATACTGAAATCTTACTGGAATGCCGGAATCAACGAGCCTGCGCTGTATTTCTATCGTGACAAGGACAAAAAAGAAATCGACCTGCTGATTGAATCTGCAGACGGATTTTATCCCATAGAATTCAAAAAGTCTTCCACGCCCAAAGGGGAAGATGCCAAGCATTTCAGTGTACTTGATAAACTTAAAATAAATGTCAAAAAAGGCGCAGTAGTCTGCTGCTGTCCGGAAATAATGCCGTTACCTAATAAAGATGTATTGTGCATTCCGGCATCGTTGATTTGATGAATGACAATGATTTTCGGCTGATTTGGAATTGAATTCCATTTTAGCCGAAGATTTGAGATTTTGTATGCTTTTTTTGAACAGTACGGAAATTGCAGTTTTTTCGCGGCTGTATCGTGATTTTGATAATTTTCTGCATCATCTGTGCTTACACTGCGG
>JAZUPS010000072.1:0-30675 GCA_045605305.1 Victivallaceae bacterium | reverse complement strand
CATCTATGAGGAGCGTACCCCCGGCGAAAAAGCTCCCCAGCGCCGCCGCTTCTCCCTCTCGCTTCAAGGTAAAAAAGTCCGTAATTATGACATCAAGTCGGAGGCCAAGCGGTCTTAGGAAGACAAGAGAAGAACACATCTCCTTGGCTCACAGAACGACATGGCTACGATCCGACTTGGATTCATCTATGAGGAGCGTACCCCCGGCGAAAAAGCTCCCCAGCGCCGCCGCTTCTCCCTCTCGCTTCAAGGTAAAAAAGTCCGTAATTATGACATCGGCACGATCATGTATACCAAAGATGCCTTCCACGTCGATGTTACTGATGGCAAGCTGGTGCTGACCTTTGACGGAGATTCTGTTTTCCCAGACCGTCCGGAAACTGCCGAATGGGCTGGTAAAGGCTCTCTGGGCAAATATTACCGCCCCGGCTGGATCGTCAATGCCATTTGCATCTATCCGGTTTCCGACCGCAAAGCTGCTGAAAAACAGATCGCCGCAGATCAATTGGAATTGTGGTTCCACACTCCCGAAGAGCTGGCAAAATTGGAAGAGATCGTGATCAAAGACCCTGAAATCACTCTGCCGGAAGCGATTAAAAATCGCGGCTATGCTCTTTTTGCCCGTCCGGTCGGAGACTTGATTTTTGCCGGCAGCCGTCCGAAAAAGAAAGAATTGATCGATTCCCTGTCGGTAAAAGCCGCCCCCGGAGAAACCTTTTATCTGCCTTTTGCCCTGCTTCCTCTGAAAGATATTGACCAGGTGGATATTGCAACCGACTCCGCTGATCTCACTTTGCGTGAAAGTGTCGCCATGTCATATCCGCTTGGCGGAGGTAAATACCGGATGCAGCCGTGGTATCTGGAAGATTACCGTTTCATGGATCATGATATGAATCAAGGCGAAACCAGATTTTTCTGGCTTTCCGGCAAGATCCCGATGGATGCCGCTGCCGGTATCCGCAACTATACTGTAAAAATCAGCGGAGAGGGAAAATCTTTTGATTTGCCGGTAAAAGTTGAGGTGCTGCCATTTAAGCTTGATGAAACAGAATTTTATTACGGCGGTGACTTCTGTGAGGGTTACAATGTCCCGCGGCGTATTTACGACGACAAGATCCTCAATGCCTGCAAGGATGTTTCAATCAATACTTCAACGCTTACACTGCTTCATTGCGAGCGTCCCGGAGCTTATGAGAATATCGAAAACAATATCCGTTTTCTCAAAAAGATGAATTATCCGACCAAATATACCATCTTTTATCCGATCCCGAATCTCGTCAAAGAGGATATTCCCCTGCGTGAACAAAAGATCACCCGCTTTTCCGATGAGACATTCAATATGTATATGGAAGCTGCAAAGTGGGCTCACGAAAAGATGAAAGAGGATAAAGACCTGCGTCTGATTTACTACTTCATGGATGAAGCTCACTGCAAAAGTGAACCCTACTGGGCTGAACAGGTGCGGATCGCCAAAGCAGTTCGTGAACGTTACCCGGATCTGCCGATCATGGCTTCGGAATCAGAGGGCAGTTTCTGGCGTTCCAAAGACTATGTGAATTTTCCCCGGATGCACGATATGGAGAACTTCAATCATCCCGATCTGCAGGGAAAACTGGTCGGTGCGTATCCGAATCAGCTGATGGTCGCTGAACCGGATATCAATGGGCCGAGAATGATCACCGGCTGGATCTGCAGTACAACCACGATCCGGGCGATTTACACCTGGCAGCTTTTTGAAGCATTGCAGGTCAACAGCGGCTTACGCCGTTCTCAATGGACTTTGTTTGTGCAATCTGCTGTCGGGGGATACCGGGTGCTGCCCCGTGTGACGACAATTATGGGACAGATCGGTATCTATGACCAATACTACCTCAACACCCTGCGGAACAGATTGGAAGCTGCGGAAAAATCCGATAATGCCGAATTGAAAAAGACAGCAGAGAAGATCAACCGTAAACTGACACTGATCCTCCGGGAAGTCAAACCCAGTTACGTTTATTACGGCCGCAACGGCGGTATCTGGCCGGCAAGAGTTTTTGACGTATTGCGTAAATTTATGATAGATTCAATCATTGAACTGGATAAATATTCAAAATAAAATCAACAGTAGTAAAATAAGGGATTTAAAAATTTATGAAAAAAACACTTCTTTTTGTCATTTCGATCACAGCAATGGTTCTCTCTGCCGCTCCGTGGTGGAATAATCAGTGGGGATCACGCATCAAAGTTACTGTAAGTACCGGGATGACCCCTAAAGAAAATGCTCTGGTTGCACTGCAACTTGATGTCAAGGATGTTAAAACTTCCTCCATCCGGGTCGTGGATGCGGAAAACAATGCCGTGCCTTTTGCCGTCAGAAAAGATGGCAATGACAACTCTTTTGTCGCATGGCGTATTGCCAAACCGGAGATGCTTGAAGAGTTGGACTACTACATCTATTTCGATGAAAATGACAAACCGGAAGTTACTGAAGCTGCCGGATTCCCCAAAAGCCTTCCCGGTATGAATTTTGTTTCCAATGCCGCATGGACAAAGAAAACTGCCGATGGTGATATTGCCGGATGGTTCTGCAGTTCCAGAGGCTACGGCAGAGCGGATAAGTGGGATGAACAAAACCGCAAACTGGTTTCCGTGGAAGAAAAAGACGGCAGACGGGCATTGAAAATCGATGGGGGTACCACGGTCATTACCTTTATTCCGGAACTTGAGGAAGGACACATCTACCGTATGAGTTTTGAAGGTTATAATTGCGGTCCCCAGCTTACGACTGTAACTGCATTGTTTTATGATCATACCGATTCAACATTCAAAATCCACCGTCAGTATGCCAACTACAAAATGGCTTCCGCTGTGCCTTCACCTGATTCATGGATAAAGTCGGTCAATTCCAAATTCGGCTACATTGACAATAAGACCAAAACCAACCACACCAATGTGGAGAAGATCCTGCCCGGAACTGCCGGTGCGGTGATCGAGATCAACCCCCGTGCCAAAAAAACTTTCTACATCACCAATATCGTTTTTGAAGATATTACCGAAAAGTCTTTGGAAACGACCGCCGGAAAAGTTGAAACCCGGAAATAACAGCTATTGGATCTCAAAGATTTTTGCAACAAAAAGAAATGGTTTTCTGAAATGAAAGAAACACGCGAATTTATCATCTCCGGTCTCCGGGGATTTCTTGAAAAACACCGGCTCAACTGGTCAGATGTTTCAATCATCATCGCCGGTGACATCCTCACCGCGCTGACCGATCACAAACTGCTTTACAGCACCGAAAAATGGGATTATGAACTCTATCAGCCCGCAGATTATGAAACTGCCGCAGATATTGCCGGGGAGTTCGGGAAGCTGGGCGCAAAAGTTTTCAAAGAACGCAAGTTCGGCAGCCGGGCTTTTCTGGCAGTATATTCGGAAAAAAGCGTTGCGGCTTCCGGCCCCCTGCCGGATACCCCGGAAAATACCGGTTGGCAATCCCCGCTGGTCAACCGGCGGGTACTTGATTCCGCCGCCGCTCCGGGAGAATTTTCCCCATTCACCTTCAAGGGCGAAAATTACCGCACCGAAAGCGTGCTTGCCCATTATGTCCATCCCGGTTCCCCGGTCGGTTACCGTTACCATGAAAACTATTTCTGCATCCGCCGGGAATCCGATGACCGGATGATCTCAATCCCGCTTTTTGATCACTATTTCGCATCAGCCTACGTCTGGAACGACCGCTGTTTCTGCTACTCCATGAATCAGGAAAACGGCTGTAAACTTGATGTGGTCTGGTCTGATGATCTGATTTCGTGGAGTCCGGTGCATTGCATCTTTGACTATTCCGACCGGAAAGAGGGTTTCTGCAACACCTCCGTCACCTTTGACGGAAAAAAGTTCATCCTCCTCTATGAGACCAATGATCCGGCATGTCCCATTTACACCTTCCACTTTGCCCAATCCGATGACCTCATCCATTGGGAAACCATTCCCGGAGCAGTCTATGCCGATGAAAAATATACCGGCGGCGGCTCTCTGCACTGGGTGGAAGAGGATAAACTTTTCTACCTCAGCACCCTTGATCTTTTCATCCATCCGATCGCCAGAAAGGTGTGTTACCGTTTCATCATCAGCCGTTCTCCGGATCTTATCCATTGGGAGGATGCTCCGGATGACCGCCCGCTGCTGATGCCGGATTACTCCCACCAGCCTGACCCGGTCAATCATCCGGAGGTATTTGAAATAAGTGTAAGTGATGTGGAGTACCGTGTCGTCGGAGAAAAGGTCATCGCCTACTTTATCGGCGGCAATCAATGGGGTGTCTGCGATAATCAGATCGCAGAATATCATGGAACTCTGAAAGATCTGTTCAGGGAATTTTTCAAATGAAAAAAATATCCTTTTCCACCTTACCATGTCAGTCAGCAGTTGTCTGCGGTTTCAGAAAAACGATGGGGCATTGATTTTGGCAATGAGTAATGATTTTCCGAAATATTTCCGGCAGGGTGATGAACTCGTGGTCGAAAATTCCAACGGCAGATTGAGTTTGTCTTCTCCGCCGGAACCAAGTTATTTTCTCTGTAAAACTTCCGGCAGACTTTTTGCCTTCGCCGCCGGGGGTTCCTGTACGGTTGCCGGTAAAACGGATGACACTTCCGATTCCGGCAGCTGGGAGATCGAATCACTTGAAAACAACGAATTGCTGTTGAAAAGAGAGGAGATTTCCGCAGTTTGGAAAAAGAAGGTCTTCTGTCTCCGGGTGACTGCCGGGGAATTTATCTGGTATCATGAACTGGAAGGCGAAGAAGATATCGAAGATATCCGCTGGTTCAGAATGGTCTGCGATGGGCATGAATACGGTTTTGCCGGAAACTTCGACGAGGTGTTTTCCACCGCCCCGAACTTCCGGGAAAAACAGTGGTCGCACCCCTGTGAAAAAACCGTGATTTCCAACGGTTCCGGGAGCAGTGAAAACTGCGAGATCCACGCTCTGGCGTCACTTCCTCATGTAATGGCGCTCCATGACCGCCGGGATCAGGCGGCACTGGGAGTATCGGTTTTCGCTTATCCCGGCGAATATCTCTGGGATGACTTCATCTGGAATCCGGATGTGCTTCTTCCGCCCTCAGATTATGCCGGCGACCTCTCCCGCGCCGGAGGATTTGCGATCAACTACGCCGGGAAAAAACATGTCAGCGGCAAATGGCAATCGCCGCAGCTGATTTTCACTTTTCCCGGAAAAGTGGAAAACACCCTTGCCGATGCCCTGGAATTCGCCTACTCCCGCAACCTTATGCCGCGCCCGGCAAAGCATGAAAATGCCCCCTGGTGGGATGAACCGATCTACTGCATGTGGGATGATCAAACTTCCCTTGCCTTCAAAGATGAGGGGGATTTTCACCGGCTGACCGATGCTTCTCCGGGAATTTATGCCACGGAGTCCCGGGCGGAAACATGGTTGAAAAAACTGCATGATCACGGCATCAATCCGGGTATCATCATTCTGGATGACAAATGGCAGAAAAGCAAACTTTCCGCCGAACCGGATAGTGAAAAATGGCCCGATCTGCGCCGCTGGATCGACTCCTGTCACGACCGGGGGATCCGGGTTTTTCTCTGGGGTCTGGCATGGCACAATGAGGATGTTCCGCCGGATGAAGCGATCACCCGCAACGGCGAACCGGTCGGCGGTGATGTGAGCAATCCGGTTTATGAAAAACGGTTGCGGGAAAAGATCCGCCGTTATCTCTCTGCGGAACCGGGATGTCTGAATGCAGACGGCATCAAAGTTGACGGACTTATGGCTCTGCCCGTCGGCAGGAACTTGAAAAACCACGGCAATCTCTGGGGCTTGGAGCTGCAGAAAAAGTTTATGGAAATCATCTATACCGAGGCAAAAAAAGCCAAGCCGGACTGCTGTATTTCCACTTTTGCCGCCAATCCCTATCTGGATGAATTTACTGACATGCTCCGTCTGGCAGATATGTTCACCTACCGTCTGACGACTGAAGACTCCATGCTGCAGCGTCATGCAGTTTTCAAGGTGACCAATCCCCATGTACTGCTGGATACCGACAGCCAGATCGGTTACAATACCGATCCGGATTATCTGCGCAGTCTGGAACTCGGCAGTAAATTGGGTATTCCGACGATATACAATGCCGAATATCTCCGGCGCTTCCGCTATTTTATCAAACCGGAGTTCCGGAAATTGACCGAGGCGGAATACCGGAAAATAGCAGATATTTTTGCGGAATACCGGAAAAACGGTAAATCATCCCGATAAGTTTGCGGTCAAGCCGGTGCAAATCGCACCGGCACCTCCTGCCGTAAGCGAAGTCAGGCAATCAGTTTGCATGACACTTGAGCGGAAGGCAGTTTAACGCAAAGATCGGGGCATCAACTGATATTGTTAACAGCGCGTTGAAATTATCACAAGGGGAAATGGAATGATATTCAAGTCAAAAATCTATCAACATGGGAATTTGCAGTACACTCTGCCGCGGCTCTTTGCGGTCAGCGCATTTCTGATACTGACCAATATTTCAGTCAACTTTCTTGCGTACAAGATCGTACCGAATACGTTGCCGCTGCTGCTTGACAATCACAAAGTTTCAGCGAAAACCATGGCGGTGATCCTCAGCACCATACCATCGGTACTTTCATTTTTCCTCTGTCCGATAATCAGCACATGGAGTGACCGTACCCGCACCCGCCGGGGACGGCGCATCCCCTTTCTCCTCTTTTCCACCCCGCTGGTGGTATTGTTGATGATCCTGATCGGTTTTGAACCGCAGATATCCAGCTTTATCCACCGGAATTTCTTTCCCGGATTTCAATTCAACAGCGTCGGAACAGCGGTTCTTGCCGGATTGATAATTCTCTATCAGATCGTTTTTTTGGTACCCGGGTCGGTTTATTACTATGTTTCTGCGGATGTGATACCGAAAGATTGTCTGGCGACTTTCATGGCAGTAAGCGGTATTTTCAGCTCCGGTTCAACTTTCTTTTTCAACTACTTCCTGCTCGGCCCGTCGGTACAGAATCCGCAACTCTGGTTTCCGGTGATCGGCGGATTGTATCTGGTTGCATTCATGCTTCTTTGCTTTTTTGTCAAAGAAAGAGAGTATCCGCCGGTGGAGGATAAGATTGATTCGGACAAGCCTTTTTACATCATGGCAGCAGAATATGTAAGACTTTACTTCAAAGAGTGTTACAGTCACAAGATATATGTGATGCTCTTTTTGACTATGGGAATTACGCAGGCATCGAATATTTGCCGGGAAATGTTCAATTTGCTGTTTGCCACCAAATCTCTGGGCATGACACCGGGAGAATATGGCAAAGTTCTGGCAATGGGGGCTCTTTCCAGTACGATCTGCTCATTGGGATTTGGTAAATTGATGGATAAAACCCATCCGTTATGGATGTTTTTGGGCAGCAGTATTATCATTATTTTCATGAACTTATTCGGTTATTTTTTCGTGCAGGATGGCAAAAGTTTCATGGCAGTAGGTATATGTATGACTCTGGTTTACGGGGTGCAGTCGCTTGCGGGGATCCCGCTTTTGGTAAATATTGTGCCGAATGAAAAATTCGGACAGTTTGCCAGTGCCAATTCCGTCATGAACTGCATAATTATGATTTTTGCTTCGCTTATGGGCGGATATGTCACTGACCGTTTCGGGTACCGGGTGATGTTTATCTGGGATTTCGTATTGACCGTTGTCGCAACGGCAACACTTGTGCTGGTGATAAAATGGTGGCGGCAGCTCGGCGGCAAAAAAGGTTATGTTGCTCCTAAAACATGGTAAAAATGGTCTGATATTATGGAGAATATAAATGCTGTTTCGTTGAGTACATGCGTATTCAATAAAATCAAACACAATGAAATTGAGCGGAGCATGGAGATTATCGCTGAAGCAGGTTATCGCTATGTGGAAGTGGCACGTTCATTTTACGCCGGATTGGTTGATGAAGTTTCTGCAGTAAAAAAAGCCGGTCTCAAGGTTTGGGCAGTACATGGGATCCTCGGAGAGGGAGCAATTTCTCCGGATAAAAATGTGCGGCGTGACACGGTGGAAAAGGCTTTCAATCAAGCTGCAGCGTGTGCGGAATTTGTTCCGTGTCCGTTGGTTGAACACTATCTCTGCCGGGATTTCGATCCGGAAACAGGCAAGTACTTCCGGGACAGTATTACCATGTTTCTGGAAAAAGTTGCTCCGCTCGGTTATACATTGTGCATTGAGACAGCTCCCTACAAACCGGAATTTGATCCACGTTACCCGGACAGCGTGGAAATAGCCGGCTTTGTCCGCTCTTTCAATCATGAAAATTTACAGATGATCGTGGATTTCAACCATTCCAATTTAAATGAAGATCTGTTTGAAGTCGCCCAAAACAGTGCCGGTCTGGTCAAAAATATCCATGTTTCCCAAAATCTTGGAGAAAGAGAAAATCATTTGCCGCCGGATCATTCCTGCGGTGTGATCGATCTTAAAGCGGCATTTGATGCTTTCCGCAAAGCAGGTTATACCGGACCATGCAATTTGGAATTCTGCCTGCCGGAATCTCCAACAGTTGACAGATTGAGAGAGATCCGGCTGTATATGGAAAAGCTGCTCCGCATTTCAACGGAGTTTTAAGAAGTTAAAATAACCACGGGAGAAAAAGTTATGGGAAACATCATTGAAAAATCCTACCATATCGCCAGAGAGATATTTGCCGGTCACGGCATAGATACCGACAAGGCAATTTCTGAACTGGAAAAGATCTCCATCGGACTCCACGCCTGGCAGGGGGACGATGTGCGCGGTTTTGAAAATGCCACCGCTCACGCCCTTACCGGCGGCTGTCAGGTCACCGGCAACCACCCCGGAGCTGCCCGTTCAGCAGATGAATTGCGGGATGATCTTGATGCCGCCATGAAACTTATTCCCGGCAGGGTCAAAGTGGGGTTGCAGGGTCATGAAGTTGATAAAATGATCCCCGGAACCGACCGGGATAATTATTCGATCGAAAATTTTTCAAGTTGGCTGGATTGGGCAAAAGCGCGGAAAATCGGTTTGGATATTGCCCCGGCATACTATTCACACCCGATGCTGGATCACAATCTGTCGGTATCACACCCTGATCCGGCAATCCGCAAATTCTGGATCGGTCACGGTCAGGCGTGCCGCCGTATCAGCGAAGTATTTGCCCGGGAACTTGGGGAAGTATCGGTTTGCAATCAGTGGTTCCCGGATGGGTTCAAAGATATTCCCTGCGACCGTCAGCTTTTCCGTGAGCGTTTGCGTGAGGCTCTGGATGAGATATTTTCCGATCCGATCGATGAAAAACTTGTCCGGGATGCGGTGGAACCGAAACTTTTCGGTATCGGGGTGGAAAGCTGTACTGTCGGTTCCCATGATTTTTATGCAAGTTATGCGGCAAAACACCATAAACTTATCTGTATTGATTCAGGACACTTCCACCCGACCGAAGAGATCGGCGACAAAATTTCGGCATTTGCGGCAAACGGAATGGGAATGCTTTTGCATGTCAGCCGGGGAGTCCGGTGGGATAGTGATCACATCGTACTGCTGAATGATTCTCTGCTTTCAATAGCCAGAGAGACCATCCAGGCCCGCAAACGCGGTGCCGAAGTGCATCTCATGCTGGATTACTTTGACGGTTCAGTAAATCGCATCGGGGCATGGGCAGTCGGTTCGCGGGCGCTTGCCAAAGGCCTTTTGATCGCCCTGCTGGAACCGACTGCCGAAATCGATGCGGCGGAAAGAAATCTTGAATACGGTTCCCGCATGATCCGTATGGAAGCGGCAAAGAGCTTGCCGTGGCAGGCGGTATGGGCATATTATTGTGCCAAACATGAGTCTCCGGATGATTTCGGTCTGGAAAAGCCCCTTGCGGCGTATGAGGCGAAAATCCTCGCTGAACGCAAGTAAAAACCAAAAGATCCCGGGTGGGAGTTGCCGACAACTCCCGCCGTGATCTCCCTCTCATCTCAAAAAAAAACAACGCACCGCTTACGAGATGCGTTGTTTTTTTTAAGGTGGCACTGGGAGATGGACCAACTTTTTAACTTCCCGCAACCGTCTTATTCTTCGCAACTTGCAAATGTCAAACAACTTGCAGCTTAAAATTCTGCTCCGCAATGCGGGAGAATTGTGGAGCAATATTTTTGCTGACGACATAACAAGATAACACCAATTTGTTGCTTTTTCAAGTCAGCAAATATAACCTTTTTCCTCTATCAGTACGGTTATATAATTTTTCTGAAAAAACTTGAATTATAGATATTATGCTGTATATTATATATCGTAAATAACGGATAAAGGATATTATAATGACCGATATTAATTTGATCGCTCCGTCTGATGTGATGCAGAGGACGGCACAGCGTGCCAAAGCATTGCGTTTGGAGCAGAATATCACCCAACAGGAGCTTGCCGACAAGGTCGGTATCGCAGTTGGCACGGTAAAGCGTTTTGAAAAGACCGGAGAAGTCCAATTTAACCACCTGCTCCGCATCGCTCTGGTACTTGGCAAGCTCGGAGACTTCAGCAACATCTTTGCGGTCAATGATGTCCCAATTTCGCTCTATGATCTCAAAGCTGAAAAGGTTCGGCAGAGAGCGAGGAAAAAATGAAACTCAAAGTCTTTTTGAATATGTACGGCATCCGTCAGGAAGTCGGGCTGCTGCTTCAGGACAAACAGCGTATCTTCTTTGAATACTCTCCGGATTTTCTGAAGAGCGGCATTGAGTTGTCTCCTTTCAAACTGCCTTTGAAAGCCGGCGTATTTGAAGAAAAATCCCGCGTTTTCGATGGGCTTTTCGGGCTTTTTAACGACAGTCTGCCTGATGGGTGGGGTTGTTTGCTCCTTGATCGCAAACTTCGCAAGCTGGGCAAATCTTACGCCGAAATAACACCACTTGACCGGCTTTCGCTTATTGGGGCAAATCCAATGGGTGCGTTGGAATACGAACCGGCAGCCGGGGATTCTGACCTTTACGGAGATATTGAACTTGATTCACTTTCCGGTGAAGTTGACCGGATCCTTGACGGCGAAGAAAGCACCGTTCTTGATGAACTGCTGAAACTCAATGGTTCATCCGGGGGAGCCCGTCCCAAGATCGTTGTCTGTGTTTCAAGCGACCGCAAACAGATCATTCGTGGCGGAAAGAGTGTCCCTGACGGTTTTACTCCGTGGATCATCAAGTTTTCAGAAAAGCACGATCCGCAGAGTTCCGGAGAGTTGGAATACCGTTACTCTCTGGCGGCAAAGGCTGCCGGAATCACCATGCCGGAAACGCATTTGTTTCCCTTGAAAGACGGTCGCGGCTGTTTCGGCGTTCAGCGTTTTGACCGTACACTAAAGGGGAAGGTCCATACCCACACCGCCTGCGGTTTGCTCCACGCTTCGCACCGCTTTGCTTCGCTTGATTATGAAAATCTGTTGAAGCTCACCTGGATTCTGACCCGGAACCACGCCGATGTGGTGGAAATGGTACGCAGGATGATCTTCAATATAAAAAGCGGCAATAAGGATGATCACAGTAAGAACTTTTCATTTCTGCTGAACTCCCGGTACCAGTGGCAGCTTGCTCCTGCCTATGACCTTACCCACAGTGCCGGTATCAATGGCGAACAAACCTGTATGGTCAACGGCAAGGGATGCAATATCACTGATGCCGACTTGATCAAAACTGCGGCCACCGCTAATGTCTCTGAAGTCGAAGCAAAAGCCTTGATCGATCAGATAACCACGGCATTACGGGAATATAATATCTGCTGGAAACCGTTTTTTCCCCTTAAATAAACCGCTTTTTCAGGCATAATACCCCGGACGGGATAATCCCGTTCTGAAAAACATCAAGCAATGGAGGTATTATGCAAACTTACCTCCATATTTGGCTTATTCAAAGATGCCCCGGAGGCGATTTGCCAGCAGCTTACATCTGAAACGGGCTGTTTACCAATCCAGTCCTTTGATTGAATAGGAAATCTCTGATGGCAGATACGGATGCAGTTCTTTAGGAACCCGCATCCGGAAATACCAATGCCCTTTTCGTTCTTTACAATAACACTTCATTTTTGCACCCTTGATGTGGTAGAGGGACTTTTCCCGCAAATGTGGGCAAATTGTGGGATATTTGTGGAGCAAAGCCAATCCTTCCACCGTTTTTCTGCAAGGTGAAAAAATTGTTGTAAAAGAAGTAATTTGAGCACAAAAAAACCGTCTTTACAGATGGTTGAACAGGTAAATGGCACTGGGAGATGGATTGCTCTCGCTGCGCTCACGCACATCGCAAGCGATGTCGAACCAGATGTTTCGACTCCACGATGTTTCACATCGTTCACGGCTCACGCCGTGATCTCCTCCACATCTCAAATAAAAAACGCACCTCTTACGAGATGCGTTGTTTTTTTAAGATGGTGGTGGGAGATGGATTCGAACCATCGAACTCGGAGAGAGCAGATTTACAGTCTGCCGCCTTTGACCGCTCGGCAATCCCACCGTAAGCAAATGGAGCGGGTAAGGGGGGTCGAACCCCTATAACCAGCTTGGAAGGCTGGTGCACAGCCGTTATGCCATACCCGCATTTTTGGTACCGACGAAGGGAGTCGAACCCTTAAGCCTTGCGGCACACGGACCTGAACCGTGCGCGTCTGCCAATTCCGCCACGTCGGCAATCAAACAGCTCCAAACCAGATATTATCCGGTTGTGTCATTTAATATAGCCCCGCTTAACGATTTTTCAAGCCGAAAATAAAAAAAAATACGTTTTTTTATGGAAAACAGAGCTGAATACAAAAGTATAATGCCGGATTTTTCCATCATTACCTGTTGACCAAACTCCTTAGTATGGGGAGAACAATTTTTATGGAGCAAATATGAATTATCAGGAATTAACCGCTTTTCTGGAGCAGATATCCGGCAAGCTCGATGAACTTCTCGAATTGATCCGCAGTCAGAACAGCAACTCAGTTTATCAATGAGGTATTTTTTTTATGAAAATCGAAAGATCCGTGGGCGAACAGCTCAAACTCAATTCCGCAGGCGAATGTGAAAAAGCACGCATCTGTTATGTGGCAAGCGGCGTAACGGCAGAAGAGATCGACTCCGCCGTATCTCAAGTTTTTGAACTTGCCCCGGAACAATGGGAAAATATCCCCAAAGAGAGCGTGGAAATCCTCCGCTCTCCCGGAGGCGGCATGGTGGAAATCGCCGTCAATTACCGAATGGAAGAATCCGCTGGCAGAAAAAAATACACCGGCAAAGCCAACGGCGACCGAGAGTGGCGGGCGGAAGTCATCACCCGGCTGCAGCCGGTGAAAAACGCCATCCGCAAAATAGCATCTTTCAACGCCGACCCCGGAGCTGCTCCCGATCCCGGAACTCTGCTCCATTGGAACGGCATCCACGGTGTCGGTTCGGTTTCCGGTTCAGTTTCAGTTTACCGCCCGGAATTTTCCATCACCTGTATCGCCACTTTCACCGCAAAAAAGGCTCAAAACAACTCTTATTTGCGCAAAATCGCCGCTCTTGCCGGCAAAGTGAACAGCGAAACATTCAACCGCTGGGCGGCAGGAGAACTGCTCTTCCTCGGTTTGTCAACCAGCTCATTCTTCAAAGGAAAAAACGGCGAAGATCTTTGCGACATGACATTCCGCTTCGGCGTGCGCTGCAATGGCTCAAGGTCTCTGGACGGCATAACCATCCAGAAAGTCGAGGGATGGGACTACCTCTGGGGCATATACAACCGTGCCCGCAACGATAACAAACTTACCAGCGCTCATGTCAGCCAAATCTATGAAAGAGCGCCTTTTTCGGTACTGGATATTTAGGAGGAATATATGTTTTTCAATGACATCGCTCCCGGCTCTCAATGGCAGCCGGAACCGGCGGCACGTTACAACGCCGTCAACCGGCTTTTAAGTCAGGGGGAAAACTTTTTCCCGCAAAATACCGACAGTTCCGGCAGGGTCATCGTTGACTTTATCAACCTTGCGGAGAAAACCATCGGGCAATTTACCGCCGTAGCACTCTATTCCGCCGCCGACGGCGAACATATCGCCCGGCTGGAAGAACGCAACAACGGCAGCTGTTTTCTCAACGGAATGAGCGCTTACGATGACTCGTATGTCTGGGGAATTTCCATCAGCGAAGTAAAACACCTGGAAACCGGCATAGCGATCGTTTCCGGCATTGCTCCGGCATGGTTCACCGGCAGCGGCAAATCCGTTACCCCGACCAATATCGGGTTGGAAGCCGGTGATTCCGGCTCAGCCCGCGTACTGATCCCGCCGGAGGAGTATGACGGAAAAACCTACCCGGGGATGATCCTGCTCGGCGGATCATCCGTTTCCGGAAAATCCTATTACGGTCCCTTCAAGCTGCAGGCGCTTTCTGAAACCAAAGTGGAGGTATTCAACGCTCTTTTTCCGGATAGTGACAGCTGCGGCAAATCCGATGTCCCCGGTTGTGAAGATGTTCCGCGTCTCTCCCTGACTCTGCCGGAAAAAAACAGCAGATACCCGGTATTCCTCAGCTTCAAACTGGAAGATTCCGGTTCATATTCAGCTCATCTCGGCACTGATCCGGTTTCTGAACTCTATCACCTGCTGGGATATTTTTCCGGGGGGTCGATAATCCAGAATTATCAGGATACCGGGATCATGATCTTCGGCAATCAATGGTATTTACACATAGACAGCAGGACTCACTGATGAGCAAAATAGCATCTTCACCTTGTCATTTGTATGAAGCATGGGAACGGCTCTGTGATGCTTTGGAAGAGCGCATGACTGCCTTCGGCGCAGTCGGATTGGCAAGAATTCCACGGCAGCTGCCGCCGCCGGTAAAATACGATTTTTCCACCGACGAAATGCGTCTTTTGATCACGATCATGGTCAATAACTCATTCAATCCTCTGCTCTTGGGGAAGTGGGCAACATTCGGTTCCCCGGAAATGTCGATGCACTCCATCGACTCTCCGGATGGGAAATTTTACAAAGATTTTGATATTGATCCCTACCCTTTTCTCCGGCGGGCGCCGCCGGATCTTCCATCTTTCCGGCACACGGTCAGTCAATTCATCAACAGCGCCGCATGGATACTCACCAAGGTGGTGCGTTTTCCCGCGCCGTGGAAAAGATCGCGCAACGGATTTTTTCTCGATGCCGATCTGCGGGCGGAAACCTTCTCCCCGGCACAATCCGCATCCGGGAAATACAGTCAGGGAAACGTATCTCTCAAAGGTTATTATGATGGAGAAGAACGCCGGATCAATGCATCCCCCGTCTTTCCGGCATACCGGGATCACTGGGGCAGGAGCAACGCGAAAAACCTCCGCTGGGTATACAAAGGTGTCGGCGGCGCAGTTACGGGAACCGATCCGGTACCATCCCCGATCCTGCGGGGTAAATGTCCGGTCAAAACCACCGGAGATCATATTAGTTTTTCCCGCGGCACTTCAGCTGATCCGGAGCAAAAGCCGCTCTATTTCGGCGAACAGCTCTTTGAGATGGATTTCGATACCGGAGAAGCTGACAGAACCTACGATCTTTCCGGCGCTCAGAATTATATCAACACCGTCTGGAACGGCAATTTTGATATAGATAATGAGGGTTCAAGAACTGTCCGTCTGGAACCGGGATCTTTTTCCATAATGCTGACCGGGGAGAATTTTCCGGTCTACGATTTCAAGTACCGCTAACCGCCCTGCGGGGCAAAATTTTCAGGAGTAAACAATGCAAAAAATCCGATCCATATTAAAAATCACCAACTCCGGAGCAATGCTTTGTGATGAGTACGGTTCAAGTGCCGGAATCGGCTTGGAACTGATGCTCGGCACCGGCTGTCTGCTGGAGTTTGAATTACATCAGGAGGCAACCGGAACCAGCGCTCTGCTGCCGGATTATCCGCTGGATGAATTGACCGCACAAAAGTGTTATTGCGCGCTGGATTTCGGCTGTAAAAACAGTGATGACCCGCCGCTGCTGATTTTTTCCAACGTCACTTTGACCCAAGACACCGCCGGACACACCATATTTTCAGTCCCCGTTGCCAACAGTGCCGTGGAAAGGATCGTGACCGCGCTCAAGGAACGTTCAAGTACCGAATTATTCTGCGAACTCGGCGGTTACAACAGCGACGGCGATTCGGTTTTCGCATGGCAGTTCAAAATCACCATGCGCAGCCGGGTTTATCTGGGAAACAGCAGCGGCAGCGACACCCCTCTTCCCGATCCGGCATACTATACTGCAATCCAAATCGATGCAATGCTGGCGGGATTGACCAAAATCGATCAGGCGGAAAATATCCGGCTTAAAGACAGCGGCAATTTTTTTGATGGCGGAAATGTGGAATCTGCTCTTCAGGAGATCGGTTCTCAACTTGAGGGCTTGGGAGAGATGCTGACATCAGCCGCCGAAACTGCAGAAGGAATCTGATCATGGAAAAATTTTCTGAACTCATCAACCGGATAAACAGCGCCCATTCCGGATTGCAGGAGGATAAAGCGGCGCTCAAAGCTGCCATCAATGCCAAAGGCGGCACTCTGACCGATGAAAAATTGTCCGAATATGCTTCCGCTGTTGCCGCCTTATCCATTGGCGGTGACACCGGGGATACCGACCTTTCAGTGGTCACAGTTACCGCCGCTGACATGCTCAAGGGAAAGGTCGCTGTCAATGCCGAAGGTGTTGCCATTACCGGAACTATCGAAACGGTCTCTGCCTCAAGCGATGGGGAAAAGGTGATCGTCCCTGCCGGATTTCATCCGGAAAGCAAAGAGTTTGAAATCCCTGACAGTGCGGAGATTGACCTCTCTTTCATCACCGCCGGAGCTGCGGACATCCTTTCAGGCAAAGTCGGAGCGGATAAGGACGGCAATCCGGTAAATGGAACCATCCCGGCTGTTTCCCTGCAGCTGTCGGGCAACGTGGTCACTATACCCGAAGGTTACTCTCCCGGTGAAACTGTCACCATTCCGGAAATGACCATCACCAATGACGGAAACAAAATCACCATTCCGGCAGGTTACAATAAAACGCTTCAGGAGTTTGAAATCACCACTCTTGCCGGAGGAGCAGATTTCTATAAATGCGCTTCTGTCGATTTTGAAAACAAAATCTGGAGCGGTTACAAAGCGGTACTTTCCAGCGGTATCTACTCCTTTGAGGAAAACGTGACCGAAGGACTCAAGTTCAACGCGATTGTTCCCCGCATATCAAAAGTATACACTGCCGATGCTCTTGCAGTGATCGAATATCTTTTTACCGGTTATCCGGCTGTTTCTGTTACCGTGCCGCTGGCTGGTGACTACACCGGATCTGTCAATGAGGATACTGTCGATGTCAGCAGCGGGGCAAACGGAACTCTGACTTGGGGTGACAAGATAACCGGAGGAGGGAGCGTTTACGCTCTTGCCTTTGACGGCGCATCTTACCTTGATCTGCCCGGAGTCACAACCACGGCACTCGGCGGTGACTTTACCCTTTCGCTGATTGTTTTCCTTATCGACCCGACCAAAAGGCATGGAATCCTCTCTACGGCAAGCGGCAGCCATATTGCCATTGACGCATACGACGGGAAATATAATCTGTGGGTCGGGAATGGTGATTATTTTCAGATACAGGGAAGCTATGATGATGGGTCAGACTCTTACGGCGGCGGTTCCATCCCGGTGAAAAATGCTACCGGCACTCACCTTGCCATCGTGCGTAAAGGTACGGTCTGGAAACTCTTTGTCAACGGCGAACTTTCCGTTCAGGCAAAGGCAGATATTGCCATGCAGACCGGCATTGATCTGCGTTTGGGAATGTTTACGCCGCCTTACAGTGAGGATAAATATTATGCTGTCGGCAGAATGAGAGAATTAATAATCTATCCCGAGGCTATGGACGACAACCTGATCGGAAGTCTCGCATCGGGAAAAAGCGGGTATGCCGGGGAAGGTCCTTATGACGTGGTTGATGCCGGAAGAATACTCATGTCTTTTAACAAAGATTCAAAGAATTATAATTTTGTAAAGGTGTATGACGGTTGGGCGATTGCGGGAAACTATGAATATGTCAATGCAGACGGCAGAATCATGTACGCCGCGATGCTGGTGGCGAAAGACAAGTACAGTTGCATGGTCAGCTCATGGATGAATAGCGCGCCCGTTAATATTATAGGCCATGTAAAGAGCCTGACTTATGTTGATGGCAAAGAATATTTCTATCATTATCAGGGAACTGCTCTCTACGGCGTTCCATCGTGTGATGAAGAATTCCCGACTCTGGATGCTATAGCCGCCGAGGATGCGGCGAAGGAGCTTCTCGACCGGCATTACGGCAGATATGCCGGACATGATTTGTCAGACTGTAATCTGTACGCTTACCGCGCCGGTATTGAAGGCATAAACGGAAAATGGGTAAAAAATACGGAGTTCGGAGATAATCAGGGTACTTATGTCAAAGGAACATACCATATCGGCATCAGAGATTATGGCGGTTATTGGTATATGTATGACATCACCGATCCCGATACGCCATTGTATGCAGCATGTTCTTGGGATGAAGAAAAAGGTGAATATGTTCCGACAGCGGACATTACCGGACCGTGGATCGCTATGATGGGGACTCAGCCGCCGCCCCGGGTATTGATCGGTGAAAATGGATTGTAACAGGAGAGTAAAATAATGACAAATCTTACTGAAAACGATGTTGTTTCAATGCGCGCTGAAGCGGAAAGACTTCAGCTTTTCGGCAGGGAACTGCTGGAAAACAGCGCTATGGTTATAGAGGAGTGCAACGGCACAGGCGCAGAATGGATGGGAATGATTTGCGGAGTGATCGACACTTTGAACCCCGCTTTCACCCTGCCTTCATGTATCCACGATCTGCGCTATTTTATCGGCGGCAGCGACGGAGAGCGCAAACGCGCCGATGAAGAGTGGTTGGAAAATGCCCTTGTTTGCGTAAATGACCGTTACGGATGGTACAACCCCATGCGTTACTGGGAACGTGCCAAAGCGCGGAAATTCTACCTTGCTCTGCGCTCTGCCGGACTCCTTGCCTGGAACAGCCAACTTGCGGAGGATGTATGACCACTTATGAATGGCTCGGATTGATCGTGGTACTTATCGGCGGTTTCTGGAAATTGAGCAACAAACTCACCAAAATAGAGGTTGCTCTTTCCGGTAAAGTCGGTTTTGATGATTGTGCCGAAAAACAGGATAAATGCCCCTGTCACAAAAAAGTTGAAGAGATGGAAAAGCTGATGGAAAAACTCCACCCCCATCAGGCATGAAACCATGAACCGAGGCTGCTGCCAAATCTTAAAAAAGTTTTGCAGCAGCCAATCCGGTACGCGCTCCGGCATTGATACCGGCAGCTGATTCTGCCACGGTGGTGGTGGTACTGGTTCCGAAAACACCGCCGGAATATATGCCACCGCCGGAAATGAAACCACTCCGCCGTAGATCTCCTGCCTTATGGTTGTATCATTTTCTTTCAGCTTAAAAGTTCCGGAAATTCACTCCGGATGAAATCTGCCAGTGCCGTTTTCCAATGGGGCATGGGGGACAATCCCGCCAGCCGGAGCATCATCTTATCCAGCCGGGAGTTCGCCGGACGGGGCGCCGGACGGGGAAACTCCCCGGTCGTACAAGGCACGATTTTCTGATTTTTCCCGGTCAACCGGAAAATTTCAGCGGCAAACTCCGCCCATGATGCCTCGCCTTCACAAGTCAGGTGAAAAGTTCCGGTAAGTTCCCGGTGCTTCAAAATTTCACTGAGCTTTGCCGCCACAGCGGAAGTGGAAGTGGGATTGCCGATCTGGTCGGCAACCACCTTCAACTCCGGATGGGTTCCATCTGCCAGATTCATCATGGCATGGACAAAGCTCGGTCCCCCCGCTCCGTAAAGCCACGAAATCCGGCAAATCACATGATCCGGACAATGGTTGCGGATCATCTCCTCCCCCGCAAACTTGCTCTTTCCGTAAACTGTTCTGCCGCCGGTGGCACGGTCAAACTCATTGTACGGGCGGTCAGAGTCGCCGTCAAAGACATAATCGGTGGATATGGCGATCAGCCGGATGCCGTTGCGGTGACAGGCACTTGCCACATTGGCAGTACCGAAAGCGTTGAGTTTGTAAGCAAAATCAATTTCCGACTCACACTTATCCACCGCCGTCATGGCGGCACAGTGGATAACTGCATCAGGCTGATATTTTTTCAACACCTGATCAAATTTCGCCGCATCGGTAATATCGCAATCGGGCAGATCGGTGGGAATGACCTCAAAACCGGTCAACTCCCGGCAGAGAGTCCTGCCCAGCATACCTTTGCCGCCGGTAAGCAAAACTTTCATTTCAAATATTCCTGATTATTGAAGTCAAAAACCTCTGCATCAGCAAGAAGCGGATTTTTCATATCTTTGGCAGAGAGAATGACGCTGTTTACATCGATTTTCCAGTCGATCCCCAGTGCCGGATCATTGAAGGCGATACCCCGCTCATGGGAGGGCATGTAACTGTTGTCGCACTTGTAAGCGAAGGTGACACTGGGGGTCAAGACCGCAAATCCGTGGGCAAAGCCCCGGGGGACGAAGAGCTGATACTTGTTTTCCGCCGAAAGTTCCACTGCCACATGTTTGCCGAAGGTCGGAGAACCTTTGCGGATATCCACTGCCACATCCAGCACCGCCCCTTCGATCACCCGCACCAGTTTTGCCTGAGTATAGGGAGCTGCCTGATAGTGCAAGCCGCGCAAAACGCCGAATTTGGATTTGGATTCATTATCCTGTACCCAGCGGCAATCGATTCCGGAAGCGGAATATTTCTCTTCATTCCAGGATTCAAAAAAGTAACCCCGGTCATCGCCGAAAACTTTCGGCACCACGATTTTAACTTCCGCAATAGCGGTGTCAATGATCTGCATAAAATTATTTTCCTTCTGTGATCCGCATAAGATATTGACCGTATTCGGTCTTGAGCATATCCTGAATAGATTCTCTGACCTCTGCGGGAGTCATCCACTTGTTTTCCAGAGCGATCTCCTGCAGACATGCCACCTGCAATCCCTGCCGGGTTTCGATGGTATGGATAAAGTTGGCGGCATCCAGCATACTTTCATGGGTTCCGGTATCGAGCCACGCGTAACCTCTGCCGAGAGTCTCCACATGGAGCTTGCCACGCTGAAGATATTCGTTATTGACGGAGGTGATCTCCAATTCTCCTCTGGCGGAAGGTTTGATATTTTCTGCAATGGAAACCACGTCATTATCGTAAAAATAGAGTCCGGTAACAGCATAATTGGATTTGGGAGCTTTGGGTTTCTCTTCAATGGAAACCGCTTTGCCGCTGGCGTCAAACTCCACCACGCCGAAACGCTCCGGGTCGCAGACATAGTAACCGAAAACAGTTGCCCCCTCTTTCCGCTCTGCGGCTGAACGCACCAGACGGGAAAGATGGGCGCCGTAAAAGATGTTATCCCCCAGCACCAGCGCCACAGAGTCGCTGCCGATAAATTCTTTGCCGATGAGGAACGCCTGCGCCAGACCTTCCGGCTTGGGCTGAACGGCATAGGTAAACTCCACACCGAAGCGGCTGCCGTCACCTAAAAGCCGCTGAAAACTGCTCTGATCTTCCGGAGTGGTAATGATCATGATCTCCCGGATGCCAGCCAGCATCAATACGGAAATCGGGTAGTAGATCATCGGTTTGTCATAAACCGCCAGCAGCTGCTTGGATACTCCGCGGGTAATGGGATGAAGTCTGGTTCCGGCTCCGCCGGCAAGTACGATACCTTTCATAAAAATTACACTCCTGTTCCGAGACGTTCCATTTTATATTCACCGCTCAACACATGGGCGCACCAGTCATCTTTGTGTTCCAGATACCAGAGAACGGTTTTACGGATACCGCTTTCAAAGGTTTCCAGCGGTTTCCACCCCAGTTCTCTTGCGATCTTGTCGGCATCAATGGCATAACGCATATCGTGACCGGGGCGGTCTTTCACATAAACGATCTGTTCAGCGTAGGATTTGCCATCCTGCCGGGGACGCAGCTCATCAAGCAGGGCGCAGATCTTATTGACCACTTCGATATTTTTCTTTTCATTGTGACCGCCGATGTTGTAAGTTTCACCGGGAACGCCTTCAGTGGCAACCAGATAGAGCGCCCGGGCGTGATCTTCCACATAGAGCCAGTCGCGGATCTGCAATCCCTGACCGTAGACCGGCAGTTCTTTGCCGTCCAGCGCGTGAAGGATGACCAGCGGGATAAGTTTTTCGGGGAAGTGGTAAGGACCGTAGTTGTTGGAACAGTTGGTCACCAGCGTGGGCAGACCGAAAGTCCGTTTCCACGCCCGCACCAGATGGTCGCTGGAGGCTTTGGAAGCGGAGTAGGGAGAGCTGGGAGCGTAGGGTGTGGTTTCCCGGAAGAAATCCTCCGGGCCTTCCAGGTCGCCGTAAACCTCATCGGTGGAAATATGGTGGAAACGGAAACGTTTTTTCCCCTCATCATCCAGAGAGTTGAAGTATTTTCTTGCCGCTTCCAGCATGGTGTAAGTACCGACCACATTGGTCTGGATAAATTCACCCGGCCCGTCAATGGAGCGGTCAACGTGACTTTCTGCCGCCAGATGCATGACATGGGTCGGTTTGAAATCCGCAAAGACCCGGTCAAGACCGGCTTTGTCACAAATATCCACCTTCTCAAAACGGAAACGCTCTGAAGCGGAAACTTCTGCAAGTGATTCCAGATTTCCGGCGTAGGTCAATTTATCCACCACGCACACAAAATCCTGAGTGTTGCGGATGATATTCCGCACAACTGCCGAACCGATAAATCCGGCACCCCCGGTAACAATGATCCTGTTACAAGCCATCTTTTTTCTCCTTCGTTGAAAAAAATAAACCACACCTTACAATAGCACTTATTCCGGATTTTTCAAACGATGCAGGGAAAGCAAAAGGGGAAAAAAGGTGATTTTCTCTATTTACACTGTAAAACAGCTGATTTTTCACTTGAAGATTTCACCGGCTGGCGCTATCTTATAACCGGAAACTGTTGTTTTATACTTTAAAAGGACACTTATACCATGAACCTCTCCCCGATGCCGGATTATCCCTCAGGCGAACCGGCTTTTATCCAACTGCTGAAAAACCATGAACCATTCATCCCCAACTGGGCAGATGATCTGAAATGCGCCGCAGATGAATTGGATCTCCGCGGAAAACTCACCGTTGACTTCAACTTCCCCGATCCGGAAAAACTGCTGGATAGTGCCCTCTTTGATCTGGAGCGTTTCCTCACCGAAGCCTCATGCAAAGGCAGCGAAGTGAAATTCACCATCCGAAAGGACTCCTCTCTGGGAGATGAAGAGTACCGTTTGACCGTCAGCTCCGCCATTACTCTGGAAGCTGCCGATACGGAAGGCATCCGGCGGGGAATTTACGCTCTGATCGACCTTATTTCCGCTTCTCCCTGTTTGAAAAAAGAGTGTATCACCCGCCGCCCGTGGGTGAAAGACCGCATCTCCCGCTGCTTTTTCGGCCCCATCAAGCGCCCGCCATTCAACATTGATGAGCTGATGAACGACATCGACTACTATCCGGAAGAGTATTTGAGCAAACTTGCCAAAGACGGTATCAACGGTTTGTGGCTGACCATCGTTTTCCGGGAGATCTGCGACACCTCCATCCGTCCGGCACACCCCGATGCCCCCAAACGCCTTGCCAAACTCCGCCGCACGGTGGAGCGCTGCCGCCGTTACGGTATCAAAGTGTGGGTATTCTGCATTGAACCGATCTACTGGGCGCAGGCGGCAGGCAACCCGGTACCGCCGGGGTGCGAAGAACTTCTCGGCCCGGAGTTGTGGCTTGACGGGGTGTCGATGAATACCTTCTGCCCCAAGTCGGAAACTGCCGCGAAATATCTCTATGAGTGTTCCAACTCCCTCTTTGCCAATGTCCCCCATCTGGGCGGGATGCTCTTTATTTCTCTGGGGGAAAGATACACCTCATGCCTGGGGCAGTACGGTACGCCTGACGGCGGCAGAACTCCCTGCCCGGAGTGCGATTTCGGGCCGGATGACATCCTCTCTCATATCCTTGCTCCGGTCAAAAAGGGAATGCTCGATGCCAATCCCCATGCGCGCCTTATCAGCTGGCTCTATCTTCCCTATGAGTGCCAGATGAATGACTGGATCTATCAGATACCGAAGAAACTGGATAAGGATATTACTCTGGCGATCAACTTTGAATCCGGCATCGTCAAAGAACAGCAGGGCAAACCCCGTGCCGGCGGCGATTACTGGCTCTCTCAGGTCGGTCCCGCCGACCGTTTCGGCAGAATGGCGGAAGCGGCGCGGGGATGCTGCAGCTTCGGAGCAAAAATGCAGGTCGCCTGCTCCCATGAAACTGCCACGGTGCCGTACATTCCCGTACCCGGACTGCTTTACCGCAAATACAAAGCGATGAAAGCTCTCGGGGTATCCAGCGTGATCCAGTGCTGGTACTTCGGCAACTATCCGGGATTGATGAATGAAGCGGCATGCAAGCTCTCTTTTGAAGAGTTCCCGGAGTCGGAAGAAGAGTTCCTTGAACGCCTTGCCAAGCCTCACTGGGGCAAAGATTTCCGCCAAGTCACCGCCGCCTGGAAGGAGTTCACCGCCGGTTATGCCAACTATCCGCTGGATAATATGATCCAGTATTACGGTCCGCTCCATGACGGTCCGGTATGGCCGCTTCATCTGAAACTTGCCCTCAAGCCCCTTAGCCGCAGCTGGAAGCCGGAAAATTTCCCCTCCGGCGATGCCATCGGGGAATGTCTGAGACAATTCGATCTCTACGACCTTTTCAACCAGATTTCCGCCATGCATGACCACTGGCACAAGGGCATGGAGTTGATGAAAGAGGTCAATGCCCCCGGTCATGAGAGGGATCTGGCACTGAATGAGGCAATGGATATTCAGTTGACCTCATCCTATCATATAATCAAATTTTACATGCTCAGAGAAGCGCTGCTCAATGGCGACCCCTGCGGCGGCAAACTGCTGACTGAATTGAAGGAAATCACCCGAAAAGAGATTGCCAACTCTCTGCGTCTGGCTCACTTGTGCCAGATCGACCCCCGATTGGGCTACCATTCGGAAGCGGAAGTTTACAAATACTTCCCCGAAAAACTTTTCTGGCGGGCAAAGGAGCTGGAAAAACTTCTGGCGACCGACTTTGCCGAAGCGGAAAAGGTGCAGGATGATCCGGAAAAACTCACCGGATATCTGCTCAGTGATCTGGAAGATTTTTACCGTCCCGGCAAAGTTTATGAAACGGAAAAGATCCGCTGGTCATTTGATGCCGACCATGAAAACATTCTCCTTCATCTGGAGTTTCCCGGCGGGTACGACTGCGCAGAAAGAGCCTATGTTTACCTGATGGACTTTCACGGAGCGCAGAGCATCATCCCGGTGATGACCATTGCCAAAACCGGAGAAAACAGCCAAAAAGACGGGTGGAAAAGCGAAGTTACCATACCCCGGAGCAAGGTGCGTTATGCCAATACCTTTCTCATGGGCGTGGAACGGGCGCTTTTCCCGGAAAATGCTCCGGAAGAGCATTACAACCATAAACCCGGTGATTTCTGTCACGATCTGCGCCTGAAATTCATCTACTTTTATGCAGATAAATTATCTCCGGTCAAGTTATGAAACTTTTTGGAGTTCTACCCCTGTAAGAAAGAGAATTTACTATGAAAATAATCGTTTCAGGCAGCAGTCACGGCGACCCGATGCCGGGACGTTTCCAAACCTCTCTGCTTTTGGAAAGTTCCGGGAAATATTATCTCATCGATGCCGCCGAACCCTGTTCCGGGCAGTTGATCAATCATGGCATACACCCGGCGCAATTAAGCGGCATATTCGTCACCCACATGCACATCGACCACACCAGCGGTCTGCCGGTAGTGATCTATCAGTCAGTCAAGCGCCGGAACCTTTTCCCGGATGTAAAATTGCAGATTTTTCTCCCCTCTCCCGATGCAAAAAACGGCTTGGAAAGCTGGATGAAGGTGAATGGACTTTCTCTGCCGGAAGAGATAAAATTTTCCGTGATCACCCCGGAAACACACTATTGTGATGAAACCTTGAAGGTATCTTTTTTCCCCACGCGCCACCTGCCTCCCGGTGACGACGGATTGCCCCGGAGTTACGCCATTTTGGTGGAGTGCGAGGGCAAAAAAGTGCTTTTTTCCGGTGATGTAGCGGCAGATTTTCAGGACTTCCCGGCAGAAATCGCCGCTCAATGCGATCTGGTATTCTGCGAATTGACCCATTACAAACTTGATACGGCACTGGAAAAATTCCAAAAACTTCCCGCGAAAAGCAAACTTTATTTCTACCATTTGCACACCCCCTGGCAAACTCCGGAAGGCGAAGCAAAAATAATGGCAGAGTGTTCTGCTCTCGCCTCTCCGGTAAAACTGGTCAGAGACGGTGACATCATAGAGGAGTAAAAGAGATGGAAACTTCGCGCAGCCGCAACTTTTTCTGGGGACCTGACCCGTCGCATCAGCTCTATGTCCGCAGCTACGGGGACTTCGTACTGGTTCCGCCGGATACAGAGGCGCGCAGGACGGTGGACTTCGGGGAGATATTCTGGCCGATAAGCGGAGAGTGCAAATTCCGGATGAACGGCAAAGATTACATCGTCAAACCGGGGCAGTTGTGGTACTATCCGCCGGATTCCCATCACGATTACATGCCGCTGACCACCTTTCACTACTGCTGGCTGACGATAGCGGGAAAAAATGCCGGAACCTTCTTTGATATGTTCAATATCCAGCCCGGGGTCAACCGCGCCGGTCACTGCCCGGAACAGCTCTTTGCCCAGTTGGGCAACGATTTGAACAGCCACACCACCAGAAACCGGGTCAATGCTCTGGGTACGGCACTGAAAATCGTTGCCACAGCAGCTTTCATTCCCAAGGACAGGGAAAACTCCGATCCCACGATGGAGGATATAAAATCCCTGATCGACAATAATTTCGATAATCCGGTTCTCAGTGTTTCCCAGTTGGCGGAGCATTTGAATATGCACCGGGGCAGTTTGAGCAGGGCATTCCGCAAGGCGTTTGATATAACGGTGTCAGACTACATCACCTTTGTGCGTTTGAATAATGCCAGAGAGATGCTGGAAAAATCGGAATATCCGATCATGGAGGTGGCAGAGGCGTGCGGATTCGGTTCAGCGAACTACTTTGCCAAAGTCTTTTCCGCCCGTCTCGGCTTGACCCCGCAGAAGTACCGCAAACAGCTTGCCGCAGCGAAACCCGTTTCCTCAGTGAAAAATCAGGGAAGCCGGTAATGCGTTTTCCCCGGAGACGGCACAAGCAGGATAAACCGTACTCTCCGCTTTATTGAGGAGAAAAAGCCTGTTGGGATGCAGAAGCTGCCGACTGAGAATTTCGGGAATACGCTGCCTGATCTTGGGTGAGAATGCAAATCAGTTCTGATTCCGGAATTCTCCGGGAGTGCTGCCGGTATAAGATTTGAAACGGCGGTAAAACAGTTCCAGCGAGGAAAATCCGCACATTTCAGAAATCTGTTTGATAGGAATATCACTTCGGGAAACGAGAAGTTCCTTTGCCATATCCAATTTTCTTTCCAGCATATAGCGGTGGGGAGAGGTGTGCAGATATTGTTGAAAGAGGGCGTGGAGCCGGGATTCGCTCACGCCGGAGTTTTCCGCGATTTGCGCGACAGAAAAATATGCTTCCGGAGCGCTCCCGACAAAACGGCACGCCCGGCGCACTGCGGCTGGAAGATGGGGCGTTTTCACCAGTTGCCGTGATAATGTTCCCAGAGCATAGAGCCAGATTGCCTCCTCCTTCAACTCTCCCCGTCTGGCGAAGTTGAGCATATCTTCGGTAAATGTACTCAATTCCGGAAAGACCCCCCAGTGGTTCACCCGCGGCACCGGGCGCTCTTCACCATCTTTGACCGCAAAAAGCAGAACCAGACAACGGTAAGGATCATCTGCCGGGGTGCGCCACACGGTGAAATCTCCTGCCTGATGCCAGAAAATCGTTCCCCTTCCGCCCTCTTTGCAGCCGTATTCCGGGTGCTGAACCTTTCCGGCAGTGATAATTTCGATCAATTCCCTCCCTTCCGGGATCATATATGGTTTCACCGGGGTGCGCGGTGCGCTGAAAAAGGAACAGTTCAAGAGTTTAATACAGTGTTCCGACAACCTTTTTTTCATCATAAAATCAATATTTTCAGTCAAATAACAGCAGTTTTGATCAATTGCATATCTACTATACTGCAACTATATTAAAAACGCAAGCGGAAAACTCCGCCATGAACCCAAAACAGGAGAAAATTTATGAAAAAGATCGCGCTCCAATTGTATTCCGTGAGAGAATACGCCAAAAATGATTTCATTTCCACGCTGAAAAAGGTTGCCGCTATCGGTTTCAAAGCGGTCGAACCGGCAGGTTTCTGGGGAGTTGATCCGGCTGAGTTCAAAAAAATCGTCGAAGATCTGGGCATGGAGATCTGCTCCAGCCACTCCCCCTGGGCGCGGGATCCGCATGATCTCGGCGCGGTCATGGATATGGCACATGCCATCGGTCAAAAACGTATCATCTGCGGTTACTCTCCTCAGGATTTTGAAAACCTCGATGCAATCAAAAAGACCGCAGAAAACACCCTTGCCATGATGGAAATTCTTGATAAAAACGGCTTTTCGATGATGCAGCACAACCATTACTGGGAGTTCACCCGTCTGGATGGCAGGCTCAAATATGAAATTTACCGGGAACTTTGTCCGGGGATGAAGTACCAGATAGATTGTTACTGGTCAAGCTGCAACGGCACAGTCGACCCCTGTGAAGTATTAAAAACCTTCAAAGATGACATCGTTTCCATCCACATGAAAGACGGTGCTTACACCAGCTGCAAATCCTGCGAAATGAAAAACGGTTATCTTGACTGCAAAATCGACCTGCTTCCCCTCGGCGACGGTGAATTGCCCATTGCCGATCTGGTTCCGCTGATCCCCGGTGATGTACCGCATATCATCGTGGAACTGGACTACTGCAGCATCGAAATGTTTGAAGCACTTCAGCGCAGTTACAACTATCTTACTTCCAATGGTCTTGCCGTCGGCAAAAAATAAATGTCAAGGAGAATTGCATCATGAAAAAAACCGGTATCGGAATAGTCGGATGCGGAATGATTTCCGGAACTTATTTCAAAGCGGCACAGCGTTTCCGCAATATAACCATTATCGGCTGCTGCGATGTTTTGAGCGCCAAAGCCGAAGAAAAGGCTGCTGAATACAACTGCAAAGCAATGAGTTATGAGGAACTCATCCATCATAAGGATGTGGAGATCATCCTCAATCTCACCCCGCCGAAACAACATTGTCAGGTTTTGACCGATGCCCTTAACGCGGGAAAACACGCCTATACGGAAAAACCTTTCGGCGTGGATGATAGTGAAGTCGATGCCGTCTGCACCCTTGCCCGGAGCAAAGGTCTGCGTCTCGGCTGTGCGCCGGATACCTTCCTCGGCGGCGGACTTCAGACTGCCCGCAAAGTGATCGATGATCAGTGGATCGGCAAGGTTTTAAGCGGAACAGCCATCGTGCAGGGCAGAGGACCGGAAAAGTGGGGACACGCTCCATTTTTCTACGACAAAGGAGCCGGTCCCATGCTGGATCTCGGTCCCTACTATGTAACGGCACTGGTTTCACTTCTGGGGCCGGCCAAAGCAGTGACGGCGGTGACGACCAGAGGAAGTGAATACCGCACATTCGGTGATACAGTTGCCCGGGAGTATCAGGAAAGCTACAAACCATTTGATAATTATCCGGTCAATGTCGATACCCATCAAACCGGGATCATTGAATTTGCCAACGGCGCAGTGATCACCATGATCGCCAGTTTTGATGTATTCAACCACGGTCATAATCCCATTGAATTGTACGGCAGTGACGGTTCTCTTATCGTGCCTGACCCAAACACCTTCGGCGGGGATGTAAAATTTTTCCGTCCGGGTATGAGCGGTTTTCAAGTTGTTCCTTCACCATTTATCTACACCGAAAACAGCCGCAGCATCGGCATTGCCGACATGGCGAAAGCGATCAAAGATAATCGTCCGCACCGGGCATCCATGGAACTGGCACGGCACGTTATAGAGATAATGTTCGCCTTTGAGCGTTCCAGTGCCGAAGGTAAAAAAGTTGAGATTTCCAGCACTTGTGAACGTCCTGCGCCGCTTCCCATCGGGTTGACCGACGGCGAACTTGATTGAAGTTCTGCGGGAAAAAACTGCGGCAGGAAGCCACTGCGGGTATACCGATGCCATGCCCTGCGCCCAGCGGACTTGTCCCGCCGTAGCCTTGTGCGAAGGCGGAAGCCGGGGCGCGAAAAAGGTAAAGAAAAACCTCAGCGGGTGTTACTCCTCTGAGGTTTTTGCAAAGCTTTTTTTCAAAAAGCGTCGATCAAGCCCCAGCGGAAGCCGGGGCGCGACATCAAACCCCTGTGAAGGGGCGGCACGTTTGCCGCCTGCAAGCCGTGGGGTGGAATTTGCCTTGCGGGATTTGCAAAGGTTCAGTTTGCTGGAGAGGGGGTGTTCCCCCTCTCCACTCATACTGCGCCCTTGCGGGCTTGTATGACCACACCTCCTTCACCCTT
>JAZUPS010000071.1:0-3861 GCA_045605305.1 Victivallaceae bacterium | reverse complement strand
CGGTACGGTGCAGTTTGCCGCAGAAATGGCGATGTCATTCTTGAAAGGAGATTTGAAAAAACTCCGCAAGATCATGGAGGTTTTCTTTGCCGGGATACCTTATCCGGTACATAAGAAACAGGAAGCGTACTTTCAGGCGATCTTCTTTTCCATGTTCCGCCTTCTCGGTCAATATATTGAAGCTGAATCCACCACCAATGACGGTAGGATCGATGCCGTGGTGCAAGTGGAAAACGCCATCTATCTCTTTGAATTCAAACTTGATAATGACCCCACCGCTTTGGAACAGATCAAAGCAAAAGAGTATTTCCAAAAATACCTGCTTGATACGCGCGACATCTATATCATCGGCGTTAACTTCGACTCCGGAAAGGGCAACCTTATCGGCTGGGACGAGGAGCTGATTGCAAAATAGCGCCGTTCCACTGATTCAAAAAAGGACGTCAGCCAAGTTCCGGTTTTCGTTCTTTTTTTTGTTTTGAGTTGATTTATTTCAATCTGCCGGTGCAGGCATCGGTATCGCTGTCATCGATTTTGGCAGAGAAGAATTTATTGACCTTGAATGATTGTTAAAATTTTTGGTGCGGTATGTTAAATTCTGCATTGTTTTTTGCTGTGAGGCAAGTGCAAAAGTTCTCAGAAAATCTTGAAACTCATTGCTCCGCTTTGATCTCATTTATGCGGATTGAGGGACGGCGGCGGTAGTTTTTGAATTGCTGTGCTTCGCGGTCGGGCAGCAAATCCGATTTCAGAAAGAAATTTTTTAATGGCTGATACCCCGCTTTTTTTATAAGTTCATCCCACTTTTCCGGCAGTTCGATTTTTATGGTGGCAAATCCGCCGCCGGGCAGACACATGGTTTTGTTGCGGTTGCGGTCGCCGGTGATCAGAAGTGCGGTTTTGCCGGGGAGCATGACCGGAACGGTTTCGATTTTTCCCGGATTTGTCCATTCCAGCCACGGCGGAGCGGCGGTGAGAAGAGCATTTTCCTGACGTTTTATCCGGTAAGCGTGCCGCCGGATGGAGTAGGTTTCCGGGTTGAAGGCGCTGCCGGGATTGCCCCAGTAGGTGGCATAAACGCGTTCCATCAGCGGGCGGCGGGCAGTAGCGATCAGCGCCTTTTCCAATGCCGCTTTGCTTCTGAACTTTTTGGCAAGGTCGCGGGCAACACTTGCTGTAATCAGCATGGTGCGGAAAACGAATGGCGTGCCGCTGCCCAGAGCAAACTGCTCCTTTTCCACCGCATCCCATGCCATCATTTCCATGATTTTTTGCGGATCGGCAGTGGCAGTCGCCAGATTATTGCCCCAGTTCAGGGCGGATGAAGCGGTCAGTACATTTTCATTCAGCTTGTAACCCTGCTGCATGTGGTAAGGTTTCCAGTTCAGTGCGATTGCCGCTGCTTCATCCTCTGCCAAAGCCCACGGCATCAGGTAGCCGAATGTCCCCATACGGTTCTCTTTGATGTAGTAGCCGCCCAGATTGAGCATGGCAAGGTTGATGAATCTGCCGATTTTGGCGTTGCGCTGATTGGAGATAGCGCCTTGTGCGCTGTCAAGCCCTAACTGCCGGGCAAGCGGACCATTTATCCAGCAGTAGGGTGTCCAGCCGTGGGTGCTTGCCAAGGTGCGGCGGAAGTCTCCGTCGGTCATGGCTTTGGCAAAGGCGATCAATATGGGCATATACTCCGGCGGACAACCTGCCATTACTCCGTTTACTGCAATGATCCGGGGTGTTGCCTCCCGGTAGGATGGCGGGATTTTGGCGATAACTTCATCCGGCTGTAAATCGGTGTACTTCAAAAATTCATTTACCCGGTCCGGTGTCGGCGGCACGATGGGCAATCCGTCACTCCATCCGTTCTGAGCAAAGAGGGCGTTGACCTCATCAAAATTACCGGAAAAGACGATTCCACCGGCGGGGACGGGGCGGCGGGAATTCTGTTTTTCTTCATCGGTAAAGGCGGCGGTCAGAGCGTGGATTATTTGCGGGTAAAGGATTTTACCGGTGTTTTTCAGCAGTTCCTCTCTGGTGTGAGCGGAAAATGCTCCCGGATACTCCGCCATCCGCGGAATGGGGACCCCGGCAGTGACGGCGGCTTTTTTTGCCTGTTCGGTAAAGCCGGGGGCCGCGATCATGACTGCCGGTATCCCGGTGTATTCGGCGGCAATGCAGGAACCCATCTCCTTTGGGGTGCATAAGCCGCATCCGCCATTGCCGGAAATGACCGCGTGGATATTCAGCTCTTTAAGTTTGCGGATGAACTCATCTTTCTCTTTGCGGAATACTCCCGGTCCCGGCCATGGTCCGGCAGAACCGATCTCGTTCAATAAATATACTTTGGCATCCGGATACTCTTGCAATATCAGACGTTTGATTTCAGGATGAGTTACCGGAGCCATGAAACTGCCGCCGACCACGGCAATATTTTTCCCTTTGAGCGAAGAGAGTCGGGGTGCCTGAGTAATTGGGCGTGTAAAACTTCTGCCGATGGGAGAGAGGACGGATTCTTTCCCGTCGGCTGACGCAGGGATCGCGCATACTCCGGAGTCGTCACACTCCGGAGCTGAAAAGGCGGCAACTGCAAAAAGGATCGCGGTCAGGGTCAGAAAATTTTTCATAAAAACTCCCTTTTATTGATGTTTACGACCATCTAACGGAAAAAAGGAGGGTTTTATTGTACCCTGAAGGTCTGTTTTCGGTACAGATCCATTTTTATCTTTTTCTTCTGAATGTTTTTGAAAACAGACTCTTTCCAATCAGAATTCTTGATAAGAAATCGGTATGGAAATAAGATATTTATCCACTGTGATAAAGGTATAAACCGTACTTATATTCAGAGATTTGATAACCCGGAGATCTTCTTTCATGTTGCGCATGGTATCGATCATCGCCTGTTTCATTACGGCAATGCGCGCTGCATCGATATTTGATTTGCTGGCGGCGATCGGCATAGTGACATATACTATGCGGTAAGTGGGGTCGGCAGTGATGGTCATTCCCGGGGGATTGGTCGGACTTTTTTGTGAGAGTTCGACATATTGTCTGAATTGGGCATTTTCAGCGGCATCAGCGAAAAGTGCCGGAAGCACACCCAGCATGATGGTACAGATCAGGATAAACTTTTTCATTTTCAACCTCTTTTGTTTATTTACGCTTCAATGTGCATGAGTTAATATAGTGTCGTTTATCTGTTATTGCAAACATTTTTCCGGAAAGTATTTTGAAGGAACAACGGAATGTCGCTTTTTGACTTATGGTGCAAAATCGTATTATAATTTGCGAATTGCAAAAAATAATACTCCGGAAACGTATAAAAATATCGGTTGGATTTCGCTCTTGCAGGGATAGAAAAAGTGTTGTAGTTCGTTATCGTATTATAAATATGGTCAAAAAGAGGAAAATTTTGGAAAATTTTTCAAAAAAAAAGTTTTTTCGGTTGCTTTTGACATTAAAAGATGGTATAATATAACAGTGCCAGTATAACCCAAACCAACCAAGGAGGTTTCTATCATGGCTAAAGACAAACACTATACCGGCGGTAATACCGAAGGCGGAATTACCAGCAGCTACGCCAACAGTGACGGCGTGAAATTGAAAGTTCCCTACAGCTTCATGGGTTCTATCTATGATGAAGCTGAACAGCAGGCGGCTCTGGCGGCTATGGCTCAGGATTCTCTGACCATGGGACCGAAAACCCAGGAATTTCAGAAGAAATTCGCTGAAAAGCACAAAGTCAAATACGCTTATGCCTGCAGCAACTGTACCACCGGTATGCACGTTGCCACCCAGATTTTTGATATCAAACCGGGCGATGAAGTCGGAGGCCAAGCGGTCTTAGGAAGACAAGAGAAGAACACA
>JAZUPS010000070.1:0-6182 GCA_045605305.1 Victivallaceae bacterium | reverse complement strand
GGGAACACCCCCCTCTCCGGCAAACAGAACCTTTGCAAATCCCACAAGACAAATTCCACCCCAGGCTTGCATGGCGGCATGGTATCGGTATACCTCCTGTGGCTTGCGGGCGATGCCGACAAAAAACGGCTGCGGCAGATCCACAAAATCACGGACTCTTACTTTTACGCAAATTTACCATTTTTTTATAAGAAAATACTTGTCCCGGCAAAGAAATGATTGTATACTAAAGAAGTGAGGTAATTTCAAAAGTTCTCAAAAATTCTTGAAAATTCCCGTCGCGATCTGAAAGCGGAGCGTTTTCGGGTGTTACCGCCGTGGGTAGCACCCGAAAACTACCGGCTTTCATCTCATCAACGGTATTTTTTCAATCTTTTTTTGATTGACTTTTGCAATTACCTCAAGTGATTTCAAAATTTTTTGAAGCGTTTTGAAATTACATCAACTTGCAAAAGGGTTTTGCCCGATGTATATTAGTCCCGGGTATATCTTGTTTTTGAAAACTGCCAGTGAAAGGATATTTTTATGCTGCAGAAAGAGAGAAACTATGAGTTCCGCCGCCGGATCGATGTGGTGCATCACCGGCACATGAATGACTCCGACATCCCCCTGCAGGCGGACGAGGTGGCAATTTCCGGAAATTGGAAGATCACCTCTCCGGCAGACGCTCCGGCTGCGGTGGTCGAAACCGCAAAAGACCTCGCTGATTATTTTCAGGTTTCCATGGATTTGAATGTCCATGTCGAATACGGTCTTGACAAAGGTATCATTCTTGATCTTGCTCCCGGTTCCGGCATTGACAAAGGTGCTTTTGAACTGGAGGTCACTGATGATAAAATCACCATCACCGCCTCTGAACCCGGCGGCATCCGCCGCGGCGGAGTTTATCTGGAAGATCTGCTCAATCTCCGCGGCGCTCCCGCTCTGAAAAAGGGCAAAACCTGCCGGAAAAAATTGATCACTCCCCGAATCGTACACTCCGGATGGGGTATCGAACTTTTTCCCGATTCCCACTTGAATGCCGCCATGCACGCCGGTTTCGATGCCATTGCCGTTTTCTGCAAAGGCCCCAACCAGACCAATGTGGGCGTGCTGGACTTCAATGATCTGATCGCCCGCGCCGCAAAATATGATATTGAGGTTTATCTTTACGCCTACTTACCCAGCTTCAAACATCCGGATGATGAGGATGCGGTGGAATTTTTTGAAAACGTCTACACCAGACTGCTGGAAAAATATCCCAAAGTCGCCGGGGTGATGCTGGTCGGTGAAAGTATCTTCTTCCCCTCCAAAGATCCGGTCTGTACCGGCAAAGGATACAAGGAATCGGTAGTTGACGGTATTCCGGATGTCCGTCCTCCGGCGGGGTACTGGCCGACTTTCGACTATCCGGCATATCTTGCCCGCATCCGTGATGCCATCCGCAAAGCGATCCCCGATGCCAAAATCATCTTCAACACCTACAACTGGGGATGGACAGAGCTGGAAGTGCGGGAAAAGTTCCTCCGCGACCTGCCTGAAGGTATCACCGTGCAGGTGACTTACGACATCTTTTCCAAGTTGACCGTTTTCGGTCAGATGCGCCGGGTGATGGACTACTCCATCGTGGCGAAAGAGCCGGGTTACTACTTCGCCAGTGAGTGCGAAGCCGCGGCAAAGTACAAAATCCCGCTGATGGCAACCAGCAACACTGCCGGAGCCACCTGGGACATCGGCGTTATCCCCTATGTTCCCGTTCCCCAGCGCTGGATCACCCGTTTCAAAGAGCTTGACCGTTTCCGCCGGGAGTGCAATCTGGATTCCTTCTACGACTGCCACCATTACGGCTGGTATCCCTCGGTGATCACCGATCTGGGCAAGGCTTACTTCAACTCTCCCCAGTGTGATCTGGATGAAATGCTCAAACTTTTCGCCAGACAGCGTGCCGGTGAAGGCGCTGAAGAGCTGCTTGCCGCGTGGCAGTTGTGGAGCGATGCTTTTGATTATCTGCCGGCTACCAATGAGAACCAGTACGGTCCGCTCCGGGTGGGTGCGGCTTATCCGCTGATCTTCCAGCCCAATATCACCCGTACCATGGGGCAGAAAGAGATCGACTTCCCCGCCGATCCCAAAGCTCACTTCGGCGGCAGGATCGTCAAAACTCTCTATCAGCCATACGAAAACATCAACCAGCTCCCCGGGGCCCTGCGTTATCCTCAGGAGATCAAAGGTCTGGAACTGATGATCAAAATGTGGGATGAGGGTCTGGCACACTACGAAAAAGCCCTTGCCGCCGCTCCCGAACACCGCAAAGAACTGCTGGAAAGAGAACTCAACCTCGGCAGATTCATCCGCTGCGCCCTCCGGAGCTGCTGCAATACCACCATCTGGTACTGCCTGAACCGGGATATTCAGAATATCACCTCTGCCGCTGAAGGTCTGGCACTCCTCGACAAGATCGAAAAACTTGCCGCTGAAGAGATCGCCAATGCGGAAAAAGCCATGGAGTTCGTCTCCCTTGACTCCCGTCTCGGCTGGGAACCCAGCATGGAATATGTCGGTGATGTCTGGCACCTTGACTGGAAGATCCGTCAGGTCAAAAGTGCGCTGCTGGAAATTGCGGACTACCGCAAGATCCTCACTCTGACCGGCAGGGAGCATTGAGAATAATGAAAAATTCTCCGCTGGTGACCATCGGGGTTTCCGCCTACAACCGCAAAGATCTGCTCCGGCTGAGTTTGAATTCTCTGCTGGAGCAGAGTTACCCTGCCTGTGAAATAATCGTGGTGGATGACGGTTCAAGCGACGGCACCGGGGAGATGATGAAAGCAGAGTTTCCGCAGATAAAGTACATTTATCAGGAAAATTCCGGCGACCCGGCGGCGAAGAACCGTGCCGCAAGGGAAGCGGCGGGGGAATATATCGTATTCAACGACTCCGATGACCTTTTTCTGCCGGATACGGTGGAAAGACTGGTTCGGGCGCTGCCGGAAAAGGGCAATGCCTGCAGTTACGGCACTTATCAGACCATTGATGCGGAAGGAAAAATCCTGCCGACCAGAAAGAAAACGGCACACTATCCCTCAGGTAAACTTACCGGAAAATTGCTCAGTCACATACTGGTCAACAACTGCGGCACGCTGATTCCCCGGGAACTGTTTTTGAAGCATGGCGGATTTGACACCACTTTGCGCGTCTCATACGACTATGACTTTTTTCTGAAAATCTCCCTTGAGTGTGAATTTTTTGCCCTTCAGGAGCCGGTTTTTCTGCGCCGGAGACATGGGAACAACCTCTCGGCTGGTTCTTATGAGAAGTTGAAAGTAACGGCATCGGTGGTGGATAATTTCGCCGCTGCCCATCCGGAAGTGACAGAAACTTACAGCAAGATCATCCGGAAACGTCAGGCAGATTTTCACAACAAACTGCGGCGGGAAGCCATAAAAGAGCGGAAATTTGCGGAAGCTGAGTTTCATGCAAAAGAGGCATTGAAACTTGCTCCCGGAGTAAAACATTTCTGTTATTTCCTGACCGCGAAACTGAAAAAACGGAGTTGATCGATGAAAATAAAGGAGTTATTTCAGGTAAGCTGGCTCAAAACAATCCTTTTCAACTATCGCGTTCTGCCCTTCAAGCAGGCGTGCAAACTGCCCATACTCCTCTATCCCAGAGTAAAAGTCCGTTCCCTCAAGGGCAAGATCCTCATCAATGCCAAAGTCAAGTGCGGCTTGATCAAAATCGGCAGGGAGGATGTTGTGGCATGTATGGGCAGCCACACCGGATTGCTGATCGACGGTATTCTGGAATTCAACGGCAAAGCCACCATCGGCTGCGGTTCATCCATCCACATTAGCAAAAGCGGACACATGACGTTGGGCAATCGCTTCAGAGTTACCGGCAATGCGGCATTTCTCTGCGAAAATGAGATAACTTTCGGCAATGAAGTCGGTATCGCATGGAACACCTTTTTCATGGATAGCGACCGCCATCACATCATTGATGAAAGCGGCAAAAAACTCAACTTCCCGGCTCCGGTAAGAGTAGGCAGTCATATCTGGATAGGTTTCAATGTCACCCTGCTTAAAGGGGCAGTCATTCCGGATGGTTCCATCGTTGCCGCCGGAGCGATCATCACCAAAGCCTTTACTGAAGCGAACACCATTATCGGCGGTTCAGGCGGCACTCAGAAGGTGATCAAATCCGGAATACTCTGGAAAGAGTAAATTCACGATTCCGGGGGGATAAGCAGATGGTTGAGTTCCACGCGGGTGAGGGAGTGGGCGATATTTTCCCGCAGATCGGGAATTTTTTCCGCCAGAGTCTCCACTAATGCGGCAAAAGCTGCCCGGTCACCGGATTTCAACAACGTTTCATAACGGCAGATGCCGGTCTTTTCCGGGAAACCGAAATCAGATGCGCACTCTTTGATCAACTCTTCCGGAACCAGTGCCAGAGGACGGATGATCGTGGGGTGTTCGGGATTTTTCGGCTGAACCAACGGCGCCATGGAGGTCAACCCCTGCCCCCGGCACAGGCTCATTAAAAAACTGTTGATCACATCATCCAGATGCTGACCCAGAGCAAGTTTATTGCACTTCAGCTCCCGCGCCAGACCGTAAAGTTTGCCCCGGCGCAGACGGGAACAGAGAACGCAGGGGGAGTTTTCCAGAGATTTTTCCTGAATGATTTCCGGGATATTCAGCTTCACCAGATGGTGTTTCCAGTTGTGATCCCGGCAGTATTCCGCGATTTTTTCCGTATGGAAGTTCTCAAATCCGGGGTCAAAAGTTGCCGCCTCAAAGGAGAACTTCACCGGAGCGCGCCGGGAAAGATGCTCCAAAAGGTGCATCAGCATAAAGCTGTCTTTGCCGCCGGATAAACCAACTAAAATCCGGTCACCGTCTCCGATCAGACGGTAACGGACACAGCACTCCCCGGCAAGGCGGCACAATTTTTTGAATCCACGCATTTCCATAATGAAGAAAATATACTCCCGAATGGAAAAAATTACAATACCTGACTTGAAAATATTCTCTTTTAATGGTACTGTATGAACTGTATAATAAATTATAAAACCCGACAGAAAAAAGGATGCAAAGATGAGTTCATTGATTGTCAAAGGCGGTACAGTCCGCGGCGGAGAGGTGAGAGTTTCCGGAAATAAAAATGCAGTTTTGCCGATGATCGCGGCATTGATGCTGACCGATGAAGAGTCGGTGCTGACCAATGTACCGGATATTCTGGATGTCCACTCCATGCTGGATATTGCCGCTTCACTGGGAGCGGAGTACACCTTTGAAAACAACACCCTGCGTTTCCGGTGCAAAGATATAAAAACTCATATCATCTCCCGGGAACTCTGCTCCCGCAACCGTACCAGCATCCTCTTTACCGCTCCGCTGCTTGCCCGCTGCGGCCGCGCCCAGCTCTTCCCCCCCGGCGGGGATGTCATCGGCAGAAGGCGGCTGGATGGTCACTTCTACGGCTTGACCAAACTCGGTGCGGTCATGGCACCGGGAATGAACTCCTACAATTTTGTCGTTGCCGGAAGACTTGCCGGAAGAGACCTTTTCCTCGATGAAGCAAGCGTTACCGCAACGGAGCAGATCATTACCGCCGCCGTTACCGCTAAAGGGACAACCACGCTCTACAATGCCGCCTGTGAACCGCACGTCTGCGATCTGGCGGATATGCTCAACGCCATGGGAGCAAAAATTTCCGGAGCAGGCAGCAACACGGTGGTGATCGAAGGAGTGGAGAAACTTTCCGGCTGCAATCATCAGGTGGCGGGCGACCATATCGAAGCGGGAAGTTTTCTGGCTCTGGCGGCGGCAACCGGGACACCGGTCACGATCAATGGAACCAGTTCTCCGCGTTACTACTGGATGCTCCGGCGGGTATTTGAAAGATTGGGTTGGAAAATGACTTTGAATCCCGATCAGATCATCATGCCCGGCAATCAGGACCCGGCGGTGGAAAGCGACTTCGGCGGTTACACTCCCCAGATTTCCGACGGCACCTGGCCCCAGTATCCTTCGGATATGATGAGCTGCACCATCGTTGCCGCCACTCAGAGCCGGGGTACGGTGATGTTCTTTGAGAAGATGTTTGAAAGCCGCATCTACTTTGTTGACCGCTTGATCGGCATGGGGGCAAATGCCATTGTCTGTGACCCGCACCGGGTGGTGATCACCGGCAGAACA
>JAZUPS010000069.1:0-2301 GCA_045605305.1 Victivallaceae bacterium | reverse complement strand
TTCCTAAGACCGCTTGGCCTCCGACTTGCCCGCTGGGTCTGGTTTCAAGCTCCCGAAGTCAAAGCCGATGCCAGAGCATACTACCGCTATACCGTCACTTTGGATGAACCGGTAACTGATGCCTGGGCATTTGTTCTGATGGATGACAAGGGGACGATGCTGGTCAACGGCAAAGCACCCCGTTACCAATATTTACCTCAATCCTCATCCTTTCAGCTCAAAATCCCCCGTTATGAGCTTAAACCGCTCTTGAAACCGGGAAAAAACCTCCTCACCTTTGAAATTTACAACAAAGTCAATACCGGCGGACTTTTTCTGCGGGGTGAAATAACTCTGGCAAGCGGCAAAAAAATCAAGCTGCTCTCCGATAAAAACATCAAAGCCGCCGACAAAGCCGCTGACAACTGGAAATCTGCCGACTTTGACGACTCAAAATGGGGAAATGCCATGGAGTTCGGCGATGTTCTAACTTCCCCGTGGAACACCGCCAGCAACATCATTGAATTCGGTTTGAGCGATGATGAGAAAAAAATCTATCAGGACTCCTTCAAACAGGCGGTCAAAATGCCTGAAACTATCGCCAAAGAACCTCTGCCGCAGGTAAAAATCGACTATTCCCGTCTGGTTCCGGCACTCCGGGTCAATGGCAAGCTCCTCCCGCCGGTTCTCCATAAACCCGGTGATCCCTTTGCTCCGGAAAGAGCGGATATTATTCTGAAATTTGCCCATACCGGCATCAAATGGCTGGAACTCGGAGTATTGGATTACGACATCATCCGGGAAAACGGTTTTGATTTCTCGCTGATCGATTCCCAGATCCGCCGGGCGTTGACCCTTGCTCCGGAAACTTACCTCGGAATCTGCATCAGATTTTCCCAGCGGAACTATCTCTGGATGAAGAATAATCCGGATGAGCTGATCAAATATCCCACCGGAGAAGCCGACCAGAATAATGACACTCTGCGCCGCCGCGCCCCCTCTATGGCTTCGGAAAAGTACCGCAAAGAGATGACCCGGATCATCAATGCCTTCTTCGACTTTGCCAAAAAACAACCCTGGTATCCCCGGCTCATCTCCTGCCGTGTCGCCAACGGATGTTATCTGGAGTGGCACTACTACGGCATGAGACGGGATATGCCCGATGTCAGTATGCCCATGACCTTGAAGTTCCGGGAGTTCCTCACCCGCCGTTACAAAAGTGACAGCGCGCTGCAAAAAGCGTGGCAAGACCCTCAGGCAACTCTTGCCAATGCCAAAGTTCCCGGTACGGTCGAAAGGATCAATAAAGGGAACTTTCTCCGCAACCCGAGTGACGGGAAAGACCGTCAGACCATGGATTATTACGAGTGCATGCAGCATGTTCTTGCCGATACTCTGCTCCACTGTGCCGATACGGCAAAGAAAGCTGCTCCCCATTTGCTGACGGGGGCCTACTACGGCTACATTCTGCAGATGAACTTTCCTTCAGAGGGACAAACCATTCTGCTGGATAAAGTTCTTTCCTCCCCCAGTATCGACTTTCTCAGTGCGCCGATCTGTTACGATGACTCCCGCTCTCCAAGCAGTGACGGCTTGAAACGTTCCATTGCCTCCATCTTTGCCCGGCACAAGAAACTGCATATTTCCGAACAGGATACCCGCACCCATATCACTTACCCTAAAGTTTACACTCCGGCTCACTCCGCAGAACTTTTCGCCCGGGACACCCTTTCGGCGTTCCTTGACGGATGCGGCACGCAGTTCTTGAGCATCCACAATCCCGGCGGACGCCACTGGATGAACTCCCCGGAGATCCTCTCATCCATCCACGCCCAGCTCAAAATGTGGGAAAAACTCAGCGCTCTTCCGGCAGAAAAACGGCATGCCGCTGATATTGCCGTGGTATTCAACACCCCGGAAATGTATCTGCATGGTTTCCCGACCGTCGAAAAGCAGAAAATCCCCATTCAGCTCATGACAACTGAACCTTTCCACGCGCTCAACCGTTCCGGTTACCTCTATGACATCTTTGATCTTAAAGGATTTCTGGCAAGCAAAAACAGCTATAAAGTGGTGGTCATGCTCAATTCTTTCACCATTTCTCCTGAAGATCAGGCGGCGTTGAAAGCCAAACTCCACGCACCGGGGGTCACTGCCATCTGGCACTATGCACCGGGCTTGGTCACAGCTGACAACTGGTCTGCCGCCAATACCGCAGATTTGACCGGTATCAAATTCCGTCTGATTTCCGGCGGCAAGCTCTCCATTCAAGGAGTAAAAATCAAACACCAAATCTCTGTCTCTCCCCGGCTGGCAGTCGAT
>JAZUPS010000068.1:0-8073 GCA_045605305.1 Victivallaceae bacterium | reverse complement strand
GCAGCTGCAGATACGCTTCCTGATTTTCATCGGGGGCAACGGTAAAGACGATCACCCGCACCGGCTGGTCATCCAGACCCTGATAATCCTCGATGGGATTTTCGCAAACGCCGATAATAACATAGGGGTGAAGGATGTCATTTACCCGGATATGGGGCAATGCCAGCATTCCGCCGACGCCGGTGGTCATCATCTGCTCACGTTTCCATGCCAGACGGAAGATAACATCCCGGTTCAATTTGGTCAGATCTGCCGCGCGGGAAATCAGCTGATCCATCACTTCCAGTTTGGTTTTCCCTACAAGGGTCATCACCGAATCCTTGTCAACATACTGGGAAAAATCACTTCTCATAACTCACATCTCCAAATATCAGTAAAACGTATTACTTGAAACTCTATATCAGTACAACTAATAAAATATCGCAAAAAAATATTTTTGTCAACTCAACTTTTATACTTTTTTTCAAAAATCAGAGGTAATTTCAAAAGAAATACCCAAAATCAGCATCAACATTGGAAACAAATCCTGCAAAAAATGCAAAAATCTCAAGGTCTTCAGCCCGTCAAACCACTCATTGAATGCCGTCCCCCTCGCTCCGGCACGTTCCGGCAGATTTGCCGCCACCTTTTTCCACGCCTCCGGGAAGCGCTCTTTCAGGAAAAATTCCACCGCCGCCAGCGGCAGAAAAGAGAGAAATTTCTCCCCCGTTTCCAGCTTCTCATCCACCGCATTTTTCAACACCTCTTTCAGTACCTCAAATGCCCGGTCGGGTATCTCATTGAGTTCTTCACCTCTCAACAATCCGGCAACTGCCCGCCCCGTGCCGAAGGGAACCCTTGCGGAGATCCTCGGCGACGGATGCACCAATACCTCATCAATGCTCCGCACTCCGGAACTTTTCGCCACTGCTTGAAGGAAGTAGAAGGCCTCCCCCGCTTCCCCCACCTTCATGCCCCCCGCTTTCAAATAGGCATCACACCGCACGGCAAATGCCGAACCGACGGTAAAAAATCCGTAAGGTGAACCGCAGGAACGCAACTTTTCCACATAGCGGTGCAGATACCTTTCATAACGGTCGATCGCCGCCTGATGTTCCGCATCCGGAGCTTTCTGATGGGAAAAACCGATGGAAACTGCTCCCCCTTTCAACGCTTCCGGCAGAACTTTGACAAAGTAATCCTTTTCGATCAAAGTATCGGCATCCAGCGAAAAAATCACGCTCTTTTCCATATCTTCAGGAGAAACGGTGCGGATGAAGGCATCCATTCCCGCCTTCCGCGCCGCCCCCACTCCGCCGGAAAGTTCCGGCAGATAAAGAGGTATCACCCCCGGAAACACGCCGACTTTAATCAGATTCAGCAGTTTTTCCGACTCCGCAGAGTCTGCTCCGGCAGGATAGTTGATGACGGCAATCACCGCCACACTCTCACTTATCCTCTTCAACGCCTCACGGATGGAGTGTTCCGCAGCGGCAAAGGAACTCAGCTCATTGTAAATTGGAATGACCACGGCATGACGGAAGGGCTGTTTTTCCGCCAATTCCGGAGCCGGATTCTTTTTCCGGTACTTATTTACCTCAAACTCTCTCATCGTTTTTTCCGCCGGAAGTAGTGCAGCGGGTCTCCCGCTCCGCCGAACCGGGGCTTCTCCCCGATAGCGGCAAGAGAATCGGTCAATTTCTGCCGGATGACTGCACTGTTTTCATCCAGAGAAGGTTTTCCATTATACAACTGATAATCCTGCCGCCGGGAGACATCTCCCACATTGGGCATGATCACATTCGCCCCGGCAAGTATTCCCCGCTCCCTGCCGGAAAGGGGATCAAGCGCCTGAAGTGCCGTCGTCGCGGCAATATTCACATCCCGCAGCACCAGCCGGGTCACGGCGATCATCCTCAAGGTCATAAGCAAACTCCTTTCCCGGCTTTCCGCGCTTCCCGGAAACTGCACTCCCAGTGGCGTATCCTCCTGCGGGATGTAAGGGCCCATGCCGATCATATCCAGATCCATCTCCCGGAAAAAATCCACATCCTTTGCCAGATCTTCCACACTCTGCCCGGGCAGACCGATCATCACCCCGGAACCGGTCTGAAAATCCGCTTCCTGCAGACGTTTCAACGCCGCTTTGCGCTCAAAAAAGGAACTTTCCGCCGGATGGATGGAAGAAAATATCCTTTCACTGGAACTCTCTATACGCAGTAAATATCTCCGCGCTCCAGCCCGCCGCCAGCGCTGATAAGTTTCCAGACTCTCTTCGCCGCAGGAAAGGGTTATCCCCAAATCATAAGGCAGGGCGGAAATCTTTTTCACCGCCTCTTCCACAAAGTCCGCAAAAGCACCATCCGACCGCTCTCCGCTTTGCAGAACCACCGAACCGTAACCGTACTCCCCGGCAATCGACGCCGCCTGCACGATCTCATCCATGCTCATGGTGTAACGGCACGGCTTCAGGTTGCTCTTTCTGATGCCGCAATAGTAACAATCCCGGGTACAGATATTGGAAAATTCAATCAATCCGCGCAAGTTCACCACCTGCCCGCACTCCTGTTTTTTCAGCTCATAAGCGGCGGCAAAGAGCGCCTTTTCCGCCGCCTCATCCGGGGCATTGAGCAGCACCGCGATTTCCGGCACACTCAAATCCCGCCCCTTGCCGGAGGCTTTTTCCAAAATCCGGTAAAATTCCATTTTCTCACATCTCTTTCACATCAAACGCCCGGCGCAAACCTTCGCCGGTAAAGTTGAACGCCAGCACCGCAATAAACAGCGCCGCTCCGGGGTAAAAGGTCAAGTGCCAATACTCCAGCGGATTGTCAAATGCCTGACGCAGCAAATTTCCCCAGCTGGCTGTCGGCGGCTGAACCCCGAAACCCAGAAAACTCAATCCGCTTTCCCCCGTTATCGCTCCGGCAATGCCGAAGGTGAAACTTATCAGCACCGGGGCAGTGATATTCGGCAGCAGGTGACGGAACATTATCCGCATTCCCGGCACTCCCGAAACCACACAGCTTTGGATGTAGGGCAAGGCACTCTCTTTCAACACCTCTCCCCGCACTAAAAATGCCAGATTCATCCATCCGGTCAACCCCAGTACCGCGATCACCAGCGGAATGGACTCGCCGATCTTGTAATCCCCCAGCATCGACATCAAAATCAGCAACAGCAGAAATGAGGGAAAACAGAGCAAAATTTCCACTATCCTCATCACCGTCAAATCATATTTTCCCCGGAAAAATCCGGCGCTCAACCCCACCGTCAAACCGATCATCAGCGCCAGAACCGTTGCCAGCACCCCAACTGCCAGCGACACCCTTGCGCCATAAATCAGCCGGGATGCCAGATCTCTGCCCACATCGTCGCAACCCAGAAGATGTTTTTCATCCGGTTCGCCATATGGCACTCCGGTAATCTCATCGGGTCCGAAAGGAATGGGAGCAAAAACCGCCAGACGGGCATCGGCGCACGACTGCCGGTAGTCCCGGTGATCCATCACCTGCCGGGTGAAAACAAATCCGCATAAAAGCGCCGCACCCAGCAGAAAATTCACCACACCGCGCCACAGCCTTTTCCGGAAAATCAGCCGGGTTATCAGCCAAACGGGGAGAAAAAGGGCGGCAAAGTTGAAAAGTTTTTCCACCAGCACTTCGGAGCTTTCCGGAGCAAAAAAGGCGCGGATAAAGGGCAGAGAGAACTCTCCGCCTCCGGTAATCAGGAAGAGAGGTTTGCCATTGGCAATAAAAGGGGCATAGAGCGCCGGAAGGAATATCAGCAAAATTCCCGCCGCCCCGGCAAGGGCGATACGGTCACGGCAGAAACGGCGCACTGCCATTTGCAGAGGAGATCGGGGATCAAACTTCATTGCCGCTCCTTTCCCGCCAGCTCATTCAAAGTCAGCGCCCGGAACGTTCTCTTTTCTTTCTCCCGTTTTCCGGCATCCACCGAAAGGTACTTCCAGCGGACAAAGCCGAAATCATGCCGGAAACTGTTTTCCAGCCAGGAGTAGTTCAAAACTCCGGAAACGGGAAATCCCTCGTAGATCCAGACGCACTTTTCATCCAGAATTTTCACCATCTGCAGAAAAAGTTCCGTCCGCCCGGCACCGTCGGGCAGTTTCTGCGCCTTTTCATAGAGCCGGTCAAACTCCCCGTCAGCGAAACCGCAATAGTTGCAGCTGCCGATATTTTTGGAGTAAAAGAGCTGTAAAAAGTTCATCGCATCCGGATAATCCCCCACCCATGAGTAACGGAAAAGCTGAAACTTCCCCTTCCGCAATTTATCCGCAAAACGGGGACGGGAGTTGAGCTTGGAGGTAACTGAAATACCGTATTTCAGCCAGTCATCTGCCGCAAGTTCCCCCATTTGCCGGTGTCCGACGGTGGAACCTGCCTGATCGAAGTCCAGTTCCAGAGCCTTTCCGGTAACCGGGTCGATGCCGCCGGGAAATCCTGCGGCTTTCAGCAACCGGGCAACTTCTTCATGCTCCGGGTGGAGCGCTTCGGGAGCGGGAACGAAGCCCGCCACCCCCTCCGGAACCGGTCCGGCGGCAGGGATCAGCATCCCGGATGCGTGGTCGATCCTCCGCCGGATGTCGTAGGCTTTTTTCAACGCCTTGCGCAGCAGCAGATTTTTCCCCAGCACCGGATCCCGGAAGTTGAACCCCACATACCTGATCTCAAACTCCGGGCGTATCTCAAGGGTAACACCCCTTTCCGCCAGTGCCGAAATGACTTTGCCTCCGGCGGCAAGAGAATCCTGATTATCCTTATCCAGAGCGTTGCTGTCCAGCTCCCCCTGAAAAAAGAGCATCCACTGGGTCATACTCTGGCGTATCTGACAAATTTCCACCCCGTCAAGCAGAGGCAGACGCTTCTTGCGGTCTGCCGGATTTGCCGCCTGAGGGAAATACTCCTCCCGGTACTCCGGGTTGCGGAGAAAGTCCAGCTTCAAATTGGGTATCCACTCTTTCAAAATAAACGGACCGCTGCCTGCCGGTTTACGGGCGACCGCCCCCCGGCGGCTGTCCAATGCCGCATAACGGGAAACCACCCCCGCATTGGGCATGGCAAGCAGGTAGAGAAATCCGGGATCAGGCTCTTGCAGAGTGAGGGTGAAGCGTTTTTCCGAATGGATGGTGATACCGGGAATATCCTCATCATAGATCGACATATCCCCCTTGGGCAAAGCGGCGCTCCGCTCCCGGAAACGCCCCAATCCGGCAATGCGGTTGCGGTAGATCCAGTAAACCGGGCTGTGGTTGCGGGCATCGGCAATACGCAGAATGGAAAACTTCACATCCTGAGTTGTCACTTTCCGCATATTTTCCGGAATCGTTCCGTCATCGGCAAAGAGAAGATCATCCCGCAGGGTGAAGGTATAACTTTTCCGGTCAGCGGAAATTTCCGGCATACTCACTGCCATTGAGGGTATCAGACGGTAGGGGCGGGTCACATAATCGTACTGCACCAGTGTATCGTAACACAATGCACACAAATCCCGGCTTGCCAGATCATCGGCATAAGCCGGGTCAAGGGTCTTGACCGTCCCTCCTGCCCCGGAACGGAAGATCCGGGCGGCAGACTTCTGACCGGGAGCATCCTTTCTGCTCCCGGCAATCAGCCAGAAAAGCACCGCCGCGATCAAAACTGCGGCGATGCAGAGATACCGGAAAACTTTTTTCATCAGGCAGTAACTGCGGCAAACTTATCCGCCGCAGCAGCATAAGCTGCCGCCATTGCCGGATCAGGTGAGAACGTCTTCAATTCAAAGGAGTTGCGGATAACTTCACGGATGGAATCCAGAGAATCCAGCTCTCCAGATGCCATTGCCTGCACCAGAATATTTCCGGCGGCAGTTGCTTCGATGGGACCGGCAACCACCTGACGGTCAAGGGCGCTGGAGGTCAGTTCCATAAGGAATCCGTCTTTGGTTCCGCCGCCGACCACATTCAAACAGGCGTAACGGCTGTCGAGGATCTTTTCCAGAAGACCGAGTTTTGCGCTGAAGTAGAGCGCCAGACTGTCGTAGACCGCCCGTACCACCTCGGCGTCGGTAAACTCCTCACCCTGACCGGTGCGTTTCAAAAATGCCCGGATATTGCCCGGCATATCTCCCGGTGCGGCAAACTCCGTTGAGTTGGGGTTGATAAAATATTTGCAAGGCTCACTTGCCCGTGCCATTTGTTCCATATCGTTGAAAGAGAGATTTTTGCCCTCTTCATTCCACACCCGGCGCAGCTCCTGAAAGAGCCATGAACCCATGATGTTAGTAAGGAAACGGATCTTGCCGCCCACGCCGCCTTCATTGGTGATGGATTCTTTTTCACTGACCGCAGAGATCATGGGAGCGTCGATCTCCGCCCCCAGCAATGCCCAGGTACCGGCGCTGAGATAAGCCCATTGGCCGCTTACCGGAGCGGGAACTGCCGCCACTGCGCTGGCGGTATCGTGGGCGCCGCACTTGAAGATCGGAATCGGGTCACAGCCAAGTTCGGCACACAATTCAGCACTCAATGCCCCCGCTGCTGAACCCGCCTGAACGATTTCAGGGAAAATTTCCCGGGGCAGTTCCAGTTTGTCGATCAGCTCCCAGTGCCACTGGCGCTTGACCGGGTCAAGAAGATTGGTGGTGGAGCAGAAGGTGTATTCCGCGACCGCTTTGCCGCCGAGGAAGTACGCCAGAGCATCGGGAATGGGGAGGAAGAAGGAGTTCTCAAAATCTTCCGGATGCTCCGCTTTGTGGGCGCAAAGCTGATAGATGGTGTTGAGAGTCATGCACTGGATACCGGTGTACTGATAAAGTTCGGAAGGGGTGATCTTTTTCCACAGCTTTTCAGCGGCGCTGACGGTACGGGTATCCCGGTAGTTGTAGGGACGGCGGCGCGCTTTGCCGGTGGTTTTGTCAAAAAAGACATAATCCACGCCCCAGGTGTCAATGGCGATACCATCCAATTTCACTCCGGTGGCAAGGGCATTTTTCAAACCGGTTTTCAACTCATTGCAGAGACGATCGTAATCCCAGTAAAATGAGCCGTCGATCTCCACCGGTCCATTGGGGAAACGGTGGATCTCCTGCATGGAAAGTTTGCCGTTTTCCAGAGTTCCGATAATGCCGCGTCCGCTGGAAGCGCCCAAGTCAAATGCCAGAAAATTTTTCATGATTTTCACCTTTCTGTAATGTTATAACTTTTCAGTTGTTGTTTTTGCAATATTTTACCACCTCTTCGTAAGAGATGTGACCGCCGAATATATCCAGTGCCGAACCGATGGTGTAATCGATCCTGCCGTCTCCGGCACTTTCGATGAGCCGGATATCCTCAAAGGAGGATATGCCTCCGGCGTAAACGCATTTACAGGGAGAGTTATCCGCCAGCAGCCGCACCAGTTCGCCGTCGATACCGCGGCATTTGCCCTCAACATCCACTGCGTGAACGAGGAACTCAGTGCATTTCCCGGCAAGTTTTTCCAGTGTTCTGCCGCAAAGTTCCAATTCGGTGAAGTTCTTCCACCGGTCAGTGACCACCATATATCTGCCGTCGGGAACTTTCCGGCAGGAAAGATCCAGCACGATATGTTCTTTGCCGACAGCTTTGAGCAGCTTATCCAGATTTTCTTCGTGAAAGACCCCGCCGGAAAAGACGAAACTGGTCACGATCACCGCCGCCGCTCCCCCGTCGAGAAAGGATGCCGCATTATCGGCATTGACCCCGCCGCCCAGCTGCAAGCCGCCGGGATAAGCTCCCAGAGCGGATAATGCCGCCTCATCGTTGCCGGAACCGAGTTTGATAACGTGTCCGCCGGTCAATCCGTCGCGCCGGTAAAGTTCCGCATAATACGCCGGACTTTTTTCCGAAACAAAATTTGTCCGCAGCTCCTCTTCCCCGGCGGCAGTATTCAGTGTGCCGCCGACGATCTGCTTGACTTTGCCGTCATGCAGATCTATACAGGGACGGAATTGCGCTTTTGCCATTTTTTACAGCACCGTGATTTTCTGGGCGAGCGTATGCGTAATACCGGGATAGGCAATACGGGTATCCTCTCCGGCATTTGCCGCCTCAATACAGATCATCTGATGGAATTC